>JAZULU010000135.1:0-6499 GCA_045603265.1 Clostridia bacterium | reverse complement strand
CATAACGCCCAATAGGACTGCTTTTGCGCATAAAACGACTCTTGTCGCTTGAAATACGCCCGGTATTCCTTCACTTCGCCAGCCGCATTCTATCACAAAATCAGTTCCTTTGGGTTCGCAGAAGTTTAAAATAGCAATTTTTGTTCATATCAAGGCACTTGGACAGGGACATACAGGACGTATTTCCCTGTGTAAGTAACGCAGAGATGGGCAAAAATGGCATTTTAAACCGTTGCGGGTTCGGCTCCCTTCGACTATAGCAACATAGTTAAAAAACAAGTCAATATAATTCTTGAAAAAACAGTATTTTTAAATTACAATAATTTAAGGACGAAAAAGGACATAAAATGGCAGAAGATTTTATTTTAAATGAGCTTTCTAAAAAATTTAACTGTGATGAGAATGCTGCAAGGCAGTTAAATCCTTTGATTCTTGCTTCAATAGGTGATGCGGTTTACAGTCTTAATATTCGTTGCCATATGGTTGCGAATCATGATTTTAGTGCACATATGCTTCATATAAACTCAGCAAAAATGGTGCGCGCTTCGGCGCAACGTGAGGCATATTATAAAATCGAAAACCTGCTTTTGGAAGATGAACTTTATATTGCAAAACGGGGCAGAAATTCACATCCGGGTACAGTTCCGAAAAATGCTGACATTTTAGATTACCGTATTGCAACGGCGCTTGAGGCGATATTTGGTTATCTTTATATTTTAAATAAAACCGACAGAATAAATCTTTTAATTAAAACTATATTGGAGAATGAAAATGAAGAAATTTGACGATAGAAAATTCAATAATAAAAACAGAAATTTTGATAAAAATAAAAAATTTGATAAGCCACGATACGATAAGCCCAGATTCAATGATGAAAAGCCAAAACGCTTTGAAAAGCGTGAGGAAACTGAAAAAGATGAGTTTTATGAAAATATCCTTGAGGGCAGAAATCCCATTCGTGAAGCCATAAAAGCAGGAAGAAATATTGAACGTCTTCTTGTTGCTGAAGGTGAAATTCAAGGCTCGGTAAAAGAAATCGTTTACGACGCAAAGGCAAACGGCGCAATTATTCAGGAAGTTGAACGTGCCCGTCTTGACCGTATTTCGCAAACCGGCTCACATCAGGGAATCATTGCTTACGTTGCAGTTAAAGAATATGTAAGTGTTGAAGATATTTTGGAATATGCCCGTGAAAAAGGGGAAGATCCTTTTATTGTAATTCTTGATGGTATCTGTGATCCTCAAAATTTAGGTGCAATTATAAGAAGTTCAGAATGTGCAGGTGTTCACGGTGTTATTATTCCGGAGCGCAGGGCAGTAGGCCTTACTCCCGTTGTTGCAAAATGCTCAGCAGGTGCCATTGAATATATGCGCATTGCCCGCGTTACCAATATTTCGCAGACTATAGAAAAACTTAAAAAAGAAAATGTTTGGGTTTACGGTGCTTCAATGGAGGGCAAAAACTATTCCCGTGTAAATATGACCGGTGCTTGCGCACTTGTTATCGGTGCTGAGGGCGAGGGACTTTCGCCTCTTGTTAAAAAGAATTGTGATTGTCTTGTTTCACTTCCTCAACTTGGTAAAATCGATTCCCTTAATGCTTCTGTTGCAGCAGGTATCCTTATTTATGATTGTTTAAGACAAAAGGGTGAGAAAAATTGAAGTTAGATGTTTCTGACGAACAACTTGCGATCCTTGCGCAGATGGGAAATAATCGGGCATCTGAGATTCTTCTGAATAAATACAAACCTCACGTTAGAAGTATATGTAAACGCTTTTTTATGGTGGGTGCAACAAAAGAGGATATTATTCAGGAAGGCATGATAGGTCTTTACAGAGCCATCATGAATTACAGACCCGAAAAAAACAGCAGTTTTTCTGCCTTCGCTTTTATGTGTATCAGACGTCATGTTGTTACAAAAGTTCAAGGCGCAAACCGAAAAAAGAATCAACCGCTTAATACCAGTGTTTCCTTAAGTAAGCCCGTAAGCGATAATGGCATGACTTTAGGCGAGATTATTGAAGATGAATCACAAGACCCTGAAATTATGTTCATTGCATCGGAAAATAAACAAAACGCGAAAAAACGTATAAGCGATATGCTTTCTCCTTTTGAAAAGCGGATTCTTATTGAGTATCTTAAAGATAAAACTTATGATGAGATAGCCAAAAAACTTAACGTTACAACGAAAAGCGTTGATAATGCGATGCAACGCATTAAAAATAAAATTTCCCGTTTGAAAGTGTAGGCAACAATCTATGGAAAACAAACAAAAAAAATTTAATTATACTTACGTCATTTACGCACTTGCATTTTTAATGATATTTGTCGGTATCGGATTTGCAGGCAATGTAAGAACTCTTTTCATTCAGCCGGTGTGTGACGGACTTAACGTTGAAAGAGATATTTTTTCATTATCCGAAAGTATCCGTTTTATTGCAAATGCATTGATGAGTTTTGCCTTTGGCTTTTTATTGCATAAGATCGGACAACGGAAGATGATCGCTTTAGGCTTTGGGTGCCTTACGGGTGCCATGCTTATTTACTCTTATGCGCCAATAATATATATATTCTGGATAGGAAGCGTGCTTTTTGGTTTCGGCGCATCGCTTGTTACAACAAATATGATAGGAAGTATCATGAACAGTTGGGGCGATAAGAATAAAGGCACGATGACAGGTCTTGCGCTTTCTGCCAGCGGTATAGGCGGTGCAGTAGCAACACAGTTTGTTTCGCCCATTATTGAAAATCCTGATTTAGGTTACAGAAAAGCATATTTATTTTGCGGTATTGTAATTCTGATAACGGGAATCGTTATAGTTCTTTTGTACAGAAATAAAGGTGATGCCGTCAAAAATAAAAAACAAGCCCGTGACTTTGGCTGGGAAGGCATAGCCTTTGAAGATGCTCTGAAAAGACCTTATTTTTATATTTTTATTGTGTGTATTTTCTTTACGGGATTTGTTCTGCAAGCCATGACCGGTACTTCAACCCAACATATGAAAGATGTTTTTCAGGATCCGGTATATGTAACAAATATTTTAAGTAGTCATCTTTTGATTCTTACTGCCTTAAAATTCCTGACCGGATTTATCTATGATAAGTTTGGAATAAAGGTTGCTTTCAGTATTTGTGCGGTTGCAAGTGTTATGTCACTTATGTTCCTTGCTTTTATGCAAAATAATATTATCGGTAAAGGCTTTGCAATAGGTTATGCAGTTGTTTCGTGTATTGGAGTTCCTCTTGAAACGATTATGCTTCCCATATTTGCTTCAGAATTTTTCGGACCTAAATCTTACGATAAAGCATTGGGAATAATTTCAGGCTTTAACGTTGCAGGATATGCGGTAGGCTCATTTGTAATCAACAAGATATGCGTTATTGCCGGCGGTTACGAAAAAGGCTATTTTATTTTCGGCTTGATCATGATCACAATATTCTTCTTAATGCTTTATGTAATCAGAGCATCAAGAAAAGAACGTTTAAAGAGTGTAAAATAAAAGCAGGAGTCTTCCTGCTTTTTCTTTTGAAAAAATGCCCCGAATTTTCGGGGCATTAAATTATTTATTAAGGTTTGCTTTAAGAGTCTTAAGTTCATCTTGAAGTTTAGCAGGTACTCTGCCAAGTTTAGCATAGAACTCATCGATTCCTAAAGTTTCTTCTTTCCAAAGATCAGCATCTACGTTAAGAAGTTCCTTAACTGTATCAACTGTAATATCAAGACCTTCGATATTAATGTCTTCTGCTTTGGGAACGTAACCGATAGCAGTTTCGTCTGCATCCATTGTGCCGTCACATCTGCCAAGGATCCACATAAGAACGCGCATGTTATCACCGAAGCCGGGCCAGATGAAATGACCTTCATCGTCAGTTCTGAACCAGTTTACGTTAAAGATCTTAGGTGCCTTGTCACCAAGTTTTTCACCCATCTGAAGCCAATGTGCAAAGTAATCGTTTGCGTTGTAGCCGATGAAAGGAAGCATAGCCATAGGATCGCGGCGAACAACACCTACTGCGCCTGCGGCTGCTGCTGTTGTTTCTGATGCCATTGTTGAACCTACAAATACACCGTGCTGCCAATCTCTTGACTGATATACTAAGGGAGCAGTCTTTGCACGTCTGCCGCCGAAGATGATAGCAGAAATGGGAACGCCTGCGCCTGAATTGAATTCAGATGAAATGCAGGGGCAGTTTTCAGCAGGAGCGGTGAAACGGCTGTTGGGATGTGCTGCATATGTTGACTTATCTTTCTTATCAAACATAGCAGGAGTCCATTCATTGCCCTTCCAGTCAATAGCATGTTCAGGCTTCTCGTCTGACATACCTTCCCACCAAACGGTGTTATCTGAAGTATCAAGAGCAACGTTTGTGAAGATTGCATTCTTCTTTGTGCTTGCAAGAGCATTGTAGTTTGAATGTGCATTTGTTCCGGGTGCTACGCCGAAGAAGCCGTTTTCGGGGTTGATAGCCCAAAGTCTTCCATCGGGACCTTGACGGAGCCATGCGATATCATCGCCAACACACCATACTTTGTAGCCCTCCTTCTTGTAAAGTTCCGGAGGAATAAGCATAGCAAGGTTTGTTTTACCACAAGCGGAGGGGAATGCTGCTGCAATGTACTTAACTTCTCCCTTGGGATTTTCAATACCTAAAATAAGCATGTGTTCTGCCATCCAGCCTTCCTTGTTAGCAAGGTAGGAAGCAATACGAAGTGCAAAGCACTTTTTACCTAAAAGAACGTTTCCGCCGTAACCTGAGTTAATTGACCAGATTGCATTATCCTCGGGGAAGTGGCAGATATATCTGTCTTCTTCTGAAAGCTGTGCCTTGGAGTGAAGACCCTTAACGAAGTCACCGTCACCAAGCTGATCAAGAACTGCTTTACCCATACGGGTCATAATTGCCATTGAAACAACAACGTAGATTGAGTCGGTAAGTTCGATACCGATCTTTGAGAACTCTGAACCAACGGGACCCATTGAATAGGGGATAACGTACATTGTTCTGCCCTTCATTGAACCGTCAAAAAGCTTACCTAACTTAGCATATGCTTCAGAGGGAGCCATCCAGTTATTTGTGGGGCCTGCACCGTCTTCAGTTGAGGTACAGATGAAAGTGCGTTGTTCAACACGAGCTACGTCGTTAAGTGCTGAACGGTGAAGGTAGCAACCGGGAAGTTTTTCTTCGTTAAGCTTAATAAGCTCACCGGTAGCCATTGCTTCCTTACGAAGCATTTCAAGCTGTTCTTCGCTGCCGTCGATCCACATAACGCTTTCGGGCTTTGTAAGAGTTTTCATTTCTTCAACCCAGTTTAAAAGCTTGATGTGTTTTGTCATTTTAAATGACCTCCTTAAATTATTAGAAATAAGGCGTGTATAGATATTATGTCCTAAACCTCGCCAATTTAATTTTCTTAAATAAATTATATCCGAAATGCCTTTATTTGGCAAGAATATTTTGAAGGATACTAACAAAATTTATTCAAAATTCATCATGTTTTCATATAATTTGTATCGATTCTGCAAGAAAAGTTGCAAAATAAAAGATTTTGAAATTCAATGAAGCAAAAATATTGATATTGACAAATTGAAAAACAAGTGATAGAATTAGTGCAATCGGTTGCATAGGAGGAAATATGGATAAAAAAGTAACGATATATTCTATTGCAGAAGAACTTGGATACACACCTTCAATGGTGAGTAGAGCACTTTCTGAAAAAGGCAAAGTCAGCGAAGATAAGCGAAAAAAAGTAATTGAACTTGCTCAAAAATATAATTTTGCACCAAATAAGTTTGCTTCAAGAATGAGTAAAGGTGAAATTAAAATTGGTTGCATTCTCGTATCAAGAACAAAGCGCATTGAAGAAGAAATGATAATTGGCTTTAAAAAGGCTTTTAATGAACTTCGTGATTATAAAATTCATTATGAAGTGATTGCTGTTTCCACATTTAATAATGCAGATGCAGAAGATGAACTTAAAAATGCTTTATTAAAGTTTATTGAATTTGACGGTATAATTATTTCGGGTATGGGCGATAACCGCTTTACGGAAATATTAAAGAAATTTAAAATTCCCAAACTCGTTTTTTTACAAACTGTAAATGAAGAAATACCGTATCTTTTTGCATCAAAGCACAACGAATGTCTTGCGGCAGAGTGTGCATCTGATTTTCTTTTTTCAGCCAGATGTAAAAATGTTTTCCTTTTTACGGGAAATCAAGATAGTTCACTTCATTTAAATGCAAAAGAAGTTTTTTTAGAAAAAAGCAAATTTAATGTCAAAGGCGTTTTTGACATGCGCGATGATGAAAAAATTTTAGAAGAAAACGTTGAAAAACTTATAACCGATGATATTGACGGTATCTATATAACAAGCGGAAATTCTCTTTCTCTGTGCGAATTTTTGAGAAAAAAACAGAAAAATATAACGCTTGTATGCACAGATACTTTTAAAGAACTTAATCAATATTTTTCTGATAACATTATTGATATGACTAT
>JAZULU010000134.1:0-1692 GCA_045603265.1 Clostridia bacterium | reverse complement strand
ATATCTTCGCTGTCCGGCTCACAAAAAACATAATGGAAAAACCGTGTTCGCGGAGTTATGCCTTCGCCTATTATCCCCAAGGGTTCAAGGCGTTTATTCAGCGTGCGCTCAAGAAGTTCAAATTCATCTTGTATTTCTTCTTTCGTTTTATCGGTGTAATAGGTGAAGGATATTCTGCCCGTTCCCAGATCCTTTCCGTCGTTTCCTAAGTGTATATCCATATATCTTAATGCAGTTTCGGGAATATTCGTTCCTTTATAGAAACGATTTTCGTTAAGCTCCTTACGACGCCTCTCGCCAAATTTTTCAATTTCTTCCATAACCACAGGCAATGCACTTGCAGTAAGCTTTGCACTATCTACAGTGTTTCTTGTGTGAAAGGTATAATATACACCTTGTCCGCCTGACCCACAATGCCATATTTGGTCTTCGCTACAATCCATATTCACTATTCTATGGCAAGGATATTTTAAAACTGCAGCCAATGCACCATGAGAGCCACCACGTTCTTCATCAACATAAGCAGTAAACAACAAATTCTTTTTAGGCACAAATCCTTGTTCTTTTAGAAGTTTTATAATAAAAAGAGATGTTGCAAGGGCATACTTGTCATCGCCAACACCGCGTCCCCAAATTTTTCCGTCAGTTATTTCTCCCGACAAAGGATTTTTATCCCAATTTTTAATGTCACCGATCTCAACGGTATCGGAGTGTCCCATAAGCATCAGATCATCAACGTTTTCTTTCCCTTTTAACCGTGCAGTAACGTTATAACGGTTTTCAAGATTTCTGCCGGGAAGATAATCGGGATGCTTTTCAAAATCCTTGATCTCAAGGGGCGAATAAAGCTCGCTTTCAAGACCAAGGCTTTCACATAGACTGTGAATATATTTTGCAATTTCCTCTTCATTGCCGTGTGTTCTAAAATTCTCTGAATTTATTTTTACAAGAGAACTGAGAAGCTCAAAAAGCTCTTCCTTTCTTTCGTCAATAAGCTTTAAAATATGATTTGTGTCCATTTAAAATTCTCCCAATATCAACGTTTTGTGTAATCATTGTAAAAGGTTTCATAGAAATTTTTACTTTCTTTAACGTTAAAAAACTCAAAGCAGGCTTTGCACGAGCCGTAGATTGGCGGAAGTGTGGGCAATATAAAAGAGATATTATCCTTCACGTGTTTTTTTAATATAGGCAAAATTATTTCGCCGTAATGCTCAAAAATTCCGCCGCAGGCAATCACTTTTCCACCATCGGGGCATGCAAGCTCAATAAACTTATTAAGTTCCTGCATCTGATTGTTAATAATATCTTCCGCTACCTTATCGCCCATTTTATATGTTTCAAAGATTATTGATGATTGGCGGGCAACATTTGCAACGTTAATTTCAGCGCTTTGAAGAAAGGATTCCTTAACGTTAAGTCGCTCTTTTAATAAAGAATGGATAAGCGGTGAGGTTTTGCCGCCGTTTTCATATAAGAGAGAAACACGCACCGCCTCTTTACCAAAGCTAAAGGCACTGCCCGGATCCCCGTAAAGATAGCCCCCTCCGCCAATGGTTTTATAACTTTCACCGTCTCTTTTCAGCAAAATAGATCCCGTTCCGCAGATTAAGGCAACATCACCATCAGCGCTGAAAAGTGCGCTGACACCATCTGAATCTACACGTATATCAATATGGGGATAACGCTGTT
>JAZULU010000133.1:0-6811 GCA_045603265.1 Clostridia bacterium | reverse complement strand
ATATAGTTTCCGCCTTTTAAAGTATTATATTTATCATAGCCTTCTTCATCTTTTCCTATATGAGTTTTTCTGCCATAGGAACTGAAAGTTACACCATCATATTCAACAAGAATAAAAAATACATAGTAGTTTTTATCAGTGCCTTTACCGTATCTGCGAACGGTTTCGATCTTAAAGGAATAATCGGTATCATCTAAAAGTTTTCGCGCCGTATTTAATGCAAAAGTTTCAACTTCTTCATAGGGTTTATTGAAATTCATTTCTTCGTTTTCTTTATATTCATCATCTTTTCTTTCGTCAGATGTAATCAGTTGCCTTATAACTACCCTTGCAAATCGTTCGGTCACAGATAATAACATCTCGTCTTTTATTAAGGATAAGGGCGGAATTATTCTTTCTTCGCTATCCGTTTTAGTATTTACTATAGCATCTTTAAATTGAGGAAAAATTTCATATAGTGCGCTTAACTTTGGATAATATATTTTCTGGGGAGTATATGAAAATAATTGCTCTTTTGTAAATCTTGTAACTGACGCATCAACTGGAATTTCTGACTGTATGTACGGGATAGATGCTTTTACGGTTTCGTTTTTCTCTATTTCATTAGTGTTTTGTATAACTTCAATTTCTTTCATTTCTTCCTGAGGTACAGGCTTACAACCGCTAAAGATCAAAAGTACGGTTATTACAAGACATAGATATTTTTTCATAAAAACCTCCAACAAAAAAAGTGATATCACAATTATTGTAATATCACTTAAAAATTTATTCAATACCGTGTCCCTAAATTGCTTTTCCGTGTCCTCAATCTGTTATTCCCAGAAAGGAACGGTTATACCCTTGCCTTCGCTAAGTGCCTTTTTATAGCAGCGTGTCGCAACGGCAATATCAAGGATTCCCGCCCCAACTGCGTTAAAATAAATTATTTCGTCATCATTTTCTCTTGGTGATCTGTTGCCTTTGAGAATATCACCAAGTTCTGCATGGATCTGCTCATCTTTAAAAAGCCCATCTCTCCACATTAAAGCAACGGTGCTTATCATGCGATGCTTGATATTTTCCCAGAAATCAACAACTACCTTATCGGAGCGCTTAATGCATTCATAATCCATTTCATAGTCGGACATATTCATTACAAGTGCGCCCTTTTTAAGCCATTCCCCCTTAACAAAAGGTTCTGTAGCAAGAGTAACGCAATCGATAATATCTGCCTTGCGCACAGCTTCTTCGGCATTATCGACAGTAATAAACTCAATATCAGGATATTTTCTCTCGTTTATTTTTACAAATCGTTCAGCGTTTTCCTTTTTGATATCATAAACGCAAACGGTATTTATCGTTGGACGCACTATCTTTGCCGCTTCAAGCTGAGTATGTGCCTGTGCGCCTGCACCGCAAATGGCCATTACTTTAGCATTGCTTTTTGCCAAAAGCTTTATGGCAACACCGCCTGAAGCTCCGGTACGCACCGTGCTTATTGCAGTTCCGTCAAGAACGCTTACAGGAAGCTTTGTGTCAGGATCGTTAAGAATGACGGTTACACTTGCTCTTGGAAGTTCCTTTTTATAATTCATAGGACCACTTCCTATCCACTTAATGCCTGCCATATCATATTCACCACCAACGTAGCCAGGCATTGCATTGATACGGCCGAGAACATTTTCATCTTCAACGGTCTTGCCCCAGCGAAGCACGCATTTCCCCGGATTTATAACGTTTTCTTCTTTATTCAAAACGTAAACCTTTTCAACATCATTAATTGCAGCGTTCATATCGTTTACGCCTGCATCAGCCATCGCCTTGTTGTTTAAAAACAAAATATTATGATCCATTTTTATCACCTCGGCATATAATATATCATTCTATCAGATAATTGTAAATAATCAGCAAAAATGGTGTTGCTACATATTTAAAAATGTAGTAAAATAGACCAAAGGAGATGATTATTTGGAACTGCTACAGCTAAGGTATTTTTACGAAAGCGCAAAAAATGAAAGCTTCACTTTAACGGCAAAAAAATTTCAGGTGCCTACAACCTCAGTTTCGGCATCAATTAAAAGACTTGAGAAGGAAATGGGTTGCAAGCTTTTTGACAGATCCGCCAACAAAATAACCTTGAACTCCAGCGGACGTTTGCTTCAGCAAACCCTCTGTTCAGTTTTCCGTGAGCTTGACAGTATAAAAGAAGAGCTTTCCACACACAATCTTGATCCTCGTGAGATCAAACTGCTTGTGCGTGGCATGAGAAGAAAAATAACGGAGCTTATAACCGAATACAGTTCAAAACATTCGCACGTTTCATTTAAAACGGTTTTTGATTACGGTGAAACAGATTTTAAGGAATACGATATTATTATTGATGACGAAAACGGCTTGTATCCCGATTATGAGCGAATTGAATTATTCAGTATGCGCCTTAAGCTTAAATGCGCAAGCTACGACCGCCTTTGCACGCAAAAACTTTCACTTAATCAGCTTTGCGAAAAGCCTTTTGTCCTTATGGACGTTAACAGCAACATGAATAAGATTCTTACAAAGGCTTGTAGTCGGGTTGGCTTTACGCCTAACATTGCCGTGCTTTGCAACGATATTGAGTGCTATGAAAAATTCATTGCCTCGGGAATGGGCATAGGCATCGGCAAACAAATAAGTTCGCCCGAGTCCTCATTGATATGTGACCTTAACGTTACGGATTTTAACGAAAACTACACCGTTTACGCCTACTATTCCAAAAAAGAGTATTACGGCAAAATAAAAAGTTTTATTGAGTTCTTAAAAAGCAAAGAGATATAATAAAAACGCGCTTCTGAATAACCTTCAGAAGCGCATTTTTTACAAATTCCGTATAACACGGCAAGGATTTCCGTAAGCCAAAGAGTTTGCGGGAATATCTTTTGTAACGATAGAGCCTGCACCGATTACCGAATTATCGCCAACCGTAACACCGGGAAGTATTTTTACTCCGCCGCCGATCCAAACGTTGTTGCCGATTTTTATGGGTTTTGCCGATTCATATCCTTTAATACGCGTTTTGGCATCTAAAGGATGAAGCGCCGTATATAAACCGCATTGGGGGCCGATCATTACGTTATCGCCTAAAATTATTTCGTTGGGATCAACAAAAACGCAATCGTTATTTATAAACAGATTGTCCCCTGCTTTAATATTACTTCCGAAACCACAGAAAATATTAGGCTCAACGTAAGGATTTTTTCCTAAACTGCCAAATATTTTTCTTAAAAGTTTTTCGCGACGCTTTTTGTTTGACGGACGTGTGCGATTATATTTAAAGCACATATCAGCGCACTTAATATGGGCCTCTTCCCTGCCCGAAAATGAAGTATCGTACAAAAGACCTTGTAAACACTTTTCTGCTTCGGTCATACGATCATCTCTCTTAACCATTCAAGAGTACATTCAATCATGTGCTTGCCGATTTCACTGCTTGCTTCTTTTGCGCTTTGCGCAAACCACTCCGTATTTCTTTCACAACGTGAAAGGTCAACAAGTTCAGGATATGTTCCCATTAAAAGGGAAGTTTCCCACTTGCCTGCATGATCAAAACCACCGCACTTTTTTTGTGCTTCCGCACCGATCAAAGGAATAACCTTGATATATGAGAAAGGATCATCGCCACCCCCAAGATCTTCATAATAGGTAGCATAGTCATCGCTTCCCCACCAGCCTTTGCCAAGTTTTTCTTCCATGTACTCCATGGTAACTTTTTTAGCGGCTTTGTGGCAGGCAATAGTCATGGGCATAAGACCTGCGCCCTCAGTCTGATGATGCGGAATAAGATATATATTTTTATGACCTGCATTTATCATTGACTTTAAAATGCAATAAAGATAATTAGCGTAAACGTCTTCATCAACGTGGAAGTGAGAGGGTTTTGCATCACAAACCGCATAAGATGCCACACCGTACCAGATGGGTGGGCAAACTACGATTTCTTTTTCCTTTTCAAGTTCACGAAGGCAGCCCGTTACGACCAGCGTATCTGTTCCGCAGGAAGCGTGGCGCGCATGATATTCCATCGTTCCTATAGGTATGATGAAGGGCACGTTTCTTTTAACAGTATCCTCTATTTCATCATAAAGCATTTCAAGCATCTGCATAAAAACAACTCCTATCAGAATAATTTTTCGGGGCAGATTTCGGGAATTTCAGGGCTGAGCATTTCAAAACCGTTTTCTTTAACAACAATACCCTTTTCCCAACGAACACCAAATGTATCGGCTGAAATATAGGTATCTACCTGATAGCACATGTTGGGTTTTAAGAAATAATCTGAACTTGTTTCAACCCAAGGTGCTTCAACTTCGATTATACCTGTGCCGTGAAGAGGTCCGTAAACATAATTCTTCTCATAACCGTTATCAACGTAGAATTTATAGAATCCCTTTGCAATATCTGCAGCATAAACGCCTGACTTTATCTGCTGTTCACTCCACTTATGAGCCTCACGGCAGAACTGAACGATCTCCTTACGCTTGCCTTCAAGTTTTCCAAGACAGATAGGATATCCGATTGCGGCTGAATAACCGTCGATTTTAGCAGAAAGGTTTAACTGAACAATATCGCCTTTCTGGAATTCGCGGTATGATGAACGTGAAATTGCATGACGTGTTGATGCTTCTGAAAAAACGTACATAGGTAAACCTTCATATTCGGCACCATGCTCATAAACTGCCTTTTGTGCAACACCAACCATCTGAAGTTCTGTCATGCCGGGTCTTATAGCCTTAATAACTTCTTCAGTTGCAATATTTGCAATACGATAGCCTTCACGCAAGCAATTAAGTTCGTTTTCGCTTTTGATTGAACGAAGTTCTACCATGATCTTGCCTGCATCAACAAGTTCTGCTTCGGGGAATGCTTCGCGGATCGCATTGAAGATTACAACGGAAGTATCCAAGTAAGATGCAATACCGATACGGATCTTCTTGCCGGTTACTTTAATATAGTTAAAAACATCCTGGAAGGTATCAGGCTTTAATTCAGGGTATGCAGGATCTGCACCCTCACGGTAAGCAGTAAGAACAAAAGTCTTATCAAGTTTATTTCTGTCAGCACCGAAGATAGCAGATTCAGGACCAACCATCAATGCAGCTTCGCCAGTTGCTGAAATCGCAACACCTGCGCGTTCAAAAAGAGGCCAGAAGCCTGAAAAATATCTGGGGTTTGCATAGTCTGCCTCGTTACCGTTTACGATTAAAGCATCAAGGCCTTCACGTTGAAGAATTGATGCAGCGCGTTTTACTCTTTCCTTATATTCATGATCGGGGATACAAATTCTTGACATAGTTTTTCTCTCCTTTAAATTTATTATTCACAATAACCCGGGGTCGTATAAAAATTAACCTTGCGGGGTTCAGCACGTCCGTATTGGGCAACAACGGGAACATCGCTTTCAAGCATGATTGCATATTGCTCGCCTTCATTTGCCGTATATACACCAAAATCATTTGGATTGTTACTGCGCAAACATCTTACGCGTTTTGCTTCAACTGAAGCCATAAAAGAAACGGGATCGCGGTCAACATAAATAAGCGTAAACTTTACGTTGGCACACTTATCTGATACGTTTGTAATGATTACTGACTCATGACCCGGTATCTCATTTTCGCCAACGGGCGGAAGTTCAGCATCAGGAAATATCCATACTTTTTTTCCATAGGACATATTTTTCACCTCCATATATGATAATTATATCATTGACAAGGATACTTTTCTTGTGATATTATCATTTAAAATAGTAAAATTATCTCTTTTTAGGGGGATTATCTTGTTAAAATTCAATTATCTTGATAAAAAACAGCACGGAACAACAGAATTTCCCGTTGAATATTATTACGTTGACAAAAATCATCCTCGCTACAATATGGCCTTTCATTGGCATAACGAATGGGAATTTCTGCGAGTAATAAAAGGCGAATTTCACCTTTCACTTGATGATCAACAATTTCTTATAAAGGAAGGCGATATCGTGCTTATTACCGGTGAGACGTTACATGGTGGCGAACCTAAAGATTGTATTTATGAATGTCTTGTTTTTGATCTTTACGGACTTTTTGGAAAAATCGAGGCTGTAAAGCCTCAGTTGCGCCCTTTTTACCGTGCAAATATCATTCCGCAAAGATTTTTTAACGACGATGACATTGCACCTAAAAAAATATTTAATATCTTTTCCAAAAAACACAATTCACCTTGCATCGAACTTGAAACTTTTTCAGAAATTTCAGCATTTTTTGCATGGCTTATAAAAGAAAACCGTTATGAAACGGCATCAGATAAAAACAGATGGTCTTCCCGTATCAAGCCGGTTCTTGAGTACATTGAAACTCATTATAAAGAAGAACTTTCACTTGATATTCTTGCAAACGTTGCAGGAATGAATGCCCGTTATTTCTGTAAAGTCTTTTTCTCACTCACCCACTCTTCACCAATGAATTATGTTAATCTTTATAGAATTGAGCAGGCTTCCTTTTTGCTTGACTCAACCGACCTGAACATTACGGAAATCGCCACAGAATGCGGTTTCTGGGAAAGCAGTTATTTTACCAAAGTGTTCAAAAAATTTAAAGGTATCACACCTCAGAAATACAGACAAACCAAGAAAGAGCGAACTTAAAGTTCGCTCAGTCTGCTGACAAAGTCAGCAGACTGCCAGAGTTCGAGAAACCCTTGCAAGCCAAGGCGCTGAACTTGCAAAAAAGGGAGTTTACACAGACGTAAATGACCGCATTTTGCAAGTGAAATGCAACGACGGAAACAAACCCCTGGAAAAATTATGCAGGGGTTTGTGTTT
>JAZULU010000132.1:0-2395 GCA_045603265.1 Clostridia bacterium | reverse complement strand
GCTCTGAAGACCGCCGAGCAATAGCTCGGCGGTCTTCTTTTTCACACTATCACATAATCTTCTTTACCGATTTTCACATCATCAACGGTGGTTTCTTCACCGTAGTTTACATAAACAACATTATTTTCGTAGGTGATCTTTACAACGTCGTCAGTTAAAAGTTCATGTTTAAGCATCTTTTGGGTTTGAAGTTTTTTAAGGGGCTCGTAGAAATCAACGGTCTTTTTAAGAACGTCAACGGTGCGCAAAGTTTCTTTTTCATCTGTAAGGCGAAGATCATTTTCGCCCATCCAGTTGCCGCGCTCCTTTGATTCGGTAACAAATCGGGAGTTAATATACATTGCAGGACGTCCGCCAAACTCAATAAATTTAAGTTGGAGTTTTCTGTCAATAATGCCCACGTTTACAAGTTCCGATGAAGGACAAGCCATAATCGCACCGTGATATACAAGTTCCCACAAAGGAATTATCTTAAAGGAGAATTTAAGGTGAGGTCTTGTGAACTTAATAAATCCGCCGTAAAGAACAAAATCCAAACATTCACTAACGGTATCATAAGTGCCCTCACAAGCGCAACCGCCGAAAACCTCCCGCGCATTGTTAAGCATTTCTTTCCACAGTAAGCATGTTTCCTTGCGGTTTGCAGGATGATCCTTATGGTAACAATAATATGGGCGCACAATAGATAAAACGTCAATATAGTGCATGCCCTTAAAGCCCAGTTTTTTCACTTCGGGCAATAATTCTTTAGTATATTTTACCGCCTCTTTTGCGCAGAACTTGTGAAGCCTGCCTCCTGACCAGGTAGTGCCTTTTGCAACTGTGCCGTCAAAATTCACGACCATGGAATCTTCGTTAAAATTATCGGCAATGGTGTAAGCATCAGAAGAGTTTGTGTGTGCAACTATCTTATAGCCAAGCTCTTCGGCGCGCTTAGTTGCCTTTTTCAAGCCTTCTTCACCGCCCAGTTTTTCTTCCACGGGAAAAACTTGAGGCCATCTGCCGTCATGCCCCGACTTATTCCAGCCAACAAGACAAAAATGTGCTTTTTCAATGCCTGCTTTTTTCATTTTTTCCATAAGATAAATAAGTTTTTCAAAGGTAACGGCAACGTGTATTTCAGGCTCATTTTCTTCTGTCTGGTAATCTATTGGCGACGGAACAGGCTTCCAAGCCATTCTTACGCGAATTTCAGGTGCCTCCGTTGCATACAAAACGTCGGGCAGATTTCTTTCTTTTATGCTTTTTAAGCCGTTTTCGTATTTATAGTTGCGGTAAATTTCCGCCATAGTGTTGTAGGTTGCAGATTCATCAAGTTGATAAAAATGGACAACAATATCTTCATAGGCTTCAATATGTTCTTCGCCTAATTTCAGTAAGAAACAGATGGTAAAATTTTCGCCCTGCTTTGTATATTCGCAAAGAGCCTCATAGCGCATGCCCTCAATAATAACCATATAAGAAGTTTTTTGGGTTTTCACACCGTAGAAACTAAGTGCAGGATAGCAGGCGTGAATGTAGTCTTCATCGTCTTTATTAAAAAAGCCTAAAATTCCGCCTGCAAGTTCGGGAATAAGGTAATATCCATTTTCCCCTGCCTTGACTTTGCCCATATCAGGAAAGGTGCGGACTTCATAAAAAGAAGCAAAATCTTCTTTTTTCACGCGGACTGTAGTTCTGTTTCCAACAATTTCCTTTTCAAAAGGAATTAAAACGACTTCTCCGTTTTGTTTTTTGCCTTCAATAGTCATAAAAACTCACCTCTTGAAATCATTATACCAAGGTAAATTTTTGTTGTAAATATCAAAAACAAATTTCAAACTTTAAAAAACAAACATTTGCCAAAAGTTTTTTTATGTGCTACAATAGAAAAAAATGTTGGGAGGCGATTTTTATGGATATGAAATCTTATACCGAATCTGTGTATAACCACGCTTTGCCCACGTTTTTGGAACTTCCCGATTTTGAACTTTACATGGACCAGGTAATAAGCCTTATGCAAAAATACCTTGCGCCCTACATTGCTCCTGACGATACCCTTACCCCCAGCATGATAAACAACTACGTTAAGATGGATGTTCTTCCTGCCCCAACAAAGAAAAGATATTCAAAGGAGCATCTTGCGCGGCTTATAGTTATATGCCTGATGAAGCGTCAACTTTCTATTCCCACAATAAGCGCTATCATGACCGAGCAGATAGAAAAAGTTGGCATCGAAAACTTTTTCAACACATTTAAAAGTTCTTATGAGGAAGCAATGAACGTTGCCGTAAAAAAAGCAGAAAGTGATAAAACTCTTTTATCCCTTGCTTTTGATCTTGCAATAACTTCATCTGCCCACCACGCCATTGCCGAAAATGCGGTACATGTGGCACTTCCCCCCACAGAAGCAAAA
>JAZULU010000131.1:0-19947 GCA_045603265.1 Clostridia bacterium | reverse complement strand
TGAAAAAATAATAAAATACTTAAATAAGGCACATTGAATAAATTTAAAAGTGTTTTTGTAAAACAAAAACGAAAGGGAATGAAAAAACAACTCGGTTACTTTTGTTTTGACAATATAAATGAAAAATGTTATAATCAAACAAAATTATACAATACTTTTTTTAGGAGAACACTATGAAAGAAACAAGAATTGAAACTAAATGTATCCAGGCAGGTTATGTTCCCGGTAACGGTGAACCAAGGCAGATTCCCATTGTTCAGAGCACTACATTTAAGTATGATACAAGCGAGGATATGGGTAAACTTTTTGACCTTGAAGCCAGCGGATATTTTTATACAAGATTGCAGAATCCCACCAACGATTATGTTGCAAGCAAAATAGCCGCACTTGAAGGCGGTACTGCCGCAATGCTTACTTCATCAGGTCAGGCGGCAAACTTTTATGCAGTATTTAATATTGCTAACTGTGGCGATCACGTTGTTTGCGCTTCAACTGTTTATGGCGGAACTTTTAACCTTTTCTCCGTTACAATGAAGAAAATGGGTATTGATTTTACTTTTGTTTCACCTTACTGCACAGATGAAGAACTTGAAGCAGCCTTTAAACCTAACACCAAGGCAGTTTTTGGCGAAACTATTGCAAACCCTGCACTTGTTGTTTTAGATATTGAACGTTTTGCAAAAGCAGCACATTCACACGGTGTTCCGTTAATTATCGATAATACCTTTGCAACACCTTATCTTTGCCGTCCCTTTGAGTTCGGTGCTGACATCGTAACACACTCAACAACAAAGTATATGGACGGTCACGGTGCCGCAGTTGGCGGTTGTATCGTTGATAGCGGTAAGTTTGATTGGAATAAGTATGCCGATAAATTCCCCGGTCTTACAACTCCTGATGACAGTTATCACGGTGTAACTTATACTGAACGCTTTGGCTTGGAAGGTGCATTTATTACAAAGGCAACTGCACAGCTTATGCGTGATTTTGGTTCAATTCAGTCGCCTCAGAACGCATTTTTATTAAACTTAGGTCTTGAAAGCCTTCACGTTAGAATGGAAAGACATTCTTCTAACGCACTTAAAATTGCACAATTCTTAAAAAATCATCCCCTTATTTCATGGGTAAAATATTCAGGTCTTGAAGGGGATAAGGATTATGACCTTGCAATGAAGTATCTTCCCAAAGGTCAGTGCGGTGTAGTAAGTTTCGGTGTTAAGGGCGGAAGAAAAGCCGCTGAAGCATTTATGAAAGAGTTAAAACTTTGCTCAATCGAAACTCACGTTGCCGATGCACGCACTTGTTGTTTGCATCCTGCTTCTGCAACACACCGTCAGATGAATGATGAAGAACTTGTTGCCGCAGGTGTTTCACCGGATCTTGTTCGTCTTTCAGTTGGTATCGAAAATGCTGACGATCTTATTGAAGATCTTGATCAGGCGCTTAATACTTTAAATTAAGGAGAATTTTATGCCAATTAAAATACCCAATGCGCTTCCTGCAACGGAAACGCTTTTGAGTGAAAATATTTTCGTTATGACGGAAACTCGCGCTCTTTCCCAGGATATAAGACCTTTAAAAATTTTGCTTTTAAATCTTATGCCCACAAAAGTTGAAACTGAAACGCAACTTGCCCGTCTTTTAGGTAACACACCCTTGCAGGTGGAACTCGAACTTATCCACACAAGCACTCATGAATCGAAAAACGTTTCAAAGGAGCACTTGCTTGCATTTTATAAAACTTTTAAGGATGTTAAGCACAAACACTATGACGGTATGATCATTACCGGTGCACCCGTTGAGAAAATGCCCTTTGAAGAAGTTGAATATTGGGATGAACTTTGTGAGATAATGGAGTGGACAAAAACTCACGTTACAAGCACGTTCCATATTTGCTGGGGCGCCCAGGCAGGATTATATTATCATTTCGGAATAAATAAATATCCTTTAAAGGAAAAAATGTTCGGTGTTTTCCCACATATTGTTGAAAGACGTTCTTCCATGCTTTTCCGCGGTGCTGACGATGTTTTTATGGTGCCTCATTCACGCCACACGGAAGTTAAAAGGGAAGATATTGAAAAGGTGCCCGAATTAAGGATCTTGGCTACAAGTGAAGAAGCGGGCATTTATGCTCTTGCAACAGATTCGGGCAAACAGATATTTATTACGGGCCATTCCGAGTACGATCCCGATACTCTTAAAAAAGAATATATGCGCGATAAAAATCTTGGTCTTGAAATAAAGGTTCCCAAAAACTACTTCCCTAATGATGATGATACTTTGGATCCTCTTGTTTCCTGGAGAAGCCACGCAAATTTAATTTATTCCAACTGGCTTAACTATTATGTTTATCAGGTTACACCTTATGAAATATCGAAAGATGAAGAATAATTTATTTAAACGCAGTTTTTTTACTGCGTTTTTATATTTTTTTAGTAAAAAAGTGCAAAAGTCTTTGACTTTATCGCTTTAGTGTGTTACAATGTGAAAAAATAAAAGAAACGGACGGTTTTTAAATGAAAAAACTTGATAAAAATGCCCTTGAAAATTTTTATAAGGCAATTCTTTTGGTTGAGAACGTTGAAGAATGTGAAAACTTTTTCAATGATATTTGTACCATTCAGGAACTTGAAGCCATTGCACAGCGTTTTGACGTTGCGCAAAAACTTATTGAGGGTAAAGTTTATACTGAAATAAGCAATGAAACGGGGGCAAGTACCGCAACCGTATGCAGGGTAAACCGTTGCATAAAATACGGTAACGGTGGATATAAGACCATAATCGATAGATTGGAGAAGTCAGATGATTAACGAATCTCTCTTAAAGAACGAAGAACTTGCAGTATATAAACTTCGTTCCTTATATTCAAAATACGGATACACACAATATAAGATGAGTAAGTTTGAAGAGTACGATCTTTATGTAAGAAACAAGGACTTTCTTATTTCGGATAGGGTAATCACTTTTACCGATACAAACGGAAAACTTCTTGCATTAAAACCTGACGTAACTCTTTCGATTATAAATCATCTGGGAAATTCTGAAATAGAAAAACTTTATTATAACGAAAACGTTTACCGCGTTTCGGGGGAATCGCACCGCTTTAAGGAAATCATGCAAACAGGTCTTGAGTGCGTAGGTAATATCGGCATCTATGAAATTGCTGAAGTTACATCCCTTGCGGTAAAAAGTCTTGAAATGATCGATGCAAATTATCAACTTGATATTTCTCATGCAGGATTTGTTGAAGCAATTTTAAAGGAAAATAATTTTTCCGATGATTTTTTAAGGAAAATAGGCGAGTTTATTTCCATTAAAAATGAAGGCGCAGTAACAAAACTTTTTAAAGATGGAGCGATCAACGAAAAGCAGGCAAATGTTTTGTATGCTTTAATGAAGAACTATTCGGATATTTCTCAAATTGAAATAGAAGTTACTTCGTCTGATGCAAAAAAAACTTTTGCTGAATTTAAGTCGGTGCTTGATACTTTAAAAGCACTTAATTTATATGAAAAAGTTAGCATAAATTTTTCACTTGCAAACAACATGCGCTATTATTCGGGCATTGTTTTTAAAGGTTACGTTAAGGGGATACCTACGGGCGTACTTTCGGGAGGCCAATATGATTCCTTAATGAAAAAATTAAAGAAAAATGCCAGCGCCATTGGATTTGCAGTGTATATGGATAGTTTTGAACGACTTAACGCTTCAGCCCCGGAAGTAGATGTGGATATTCTTCTTATTGTGCAAGATGACGATCCCAAAACAATTCTTGAATGTGTTGAAAAACTTTCTCAAAACGGTGAAACTGTACTTGTGAGAAAAGAAATTCCCGAAAAATTAAAGTACAGAAAAATTTTAAAAATAAAGGAGATAATCTGATGCTTAACGTTGCATTACCTAAGGGCAGACTTGGCGAAAAGGTTTATGATCTCTTTGAAAAAGCAGGATATGAATGTGATTCAATAAAAGAAAATAATCGCCGTCTTACTTTTGAAAACCCCCAAAAAGGCATAAGATATTTCTGGGTAAAGCCGTCAGACGTTTCCATTTACGTTGAGCGCGGTGCAGCAGATATTGGTGTTGCAGGAAAAGATATTCTTCTTGAGTATGAGCCTGACGTATATGAACTTTTAGATCTTAACATGGGCAAGTGCCGTATGGCTGTTGCCGCGCCTAAAGGTTTTAGAGATAACACCGCAACAACATTGCGCGTTGCAACCAAGTTTTCAAATATTGCCGCAAAACACTATCAGTTAAAGGCAAGAGATATTGATATTATTCACCTTAACGGATCTATTGAACTTGCACCTATTTTAGGTCTTTCCGATGTTATCGTGGATATTGTTGAAACGGGTAAGACTTTATTGGAAAACGGACTTGAACCTTATGAGGATATTGTTGATATAAGTGCACGGCTTATTGCAAATAAGGCAAGTTACGGCTTCAAAATTGATAAGATCAATGATATAAAGAACAAATTACAAGAAATTGTGGAGAGCAAAAATGATTAAGATTTTTAAATACGGTGAAGTTTCCAATGATGAAATCTTTGCACGAAATAACCCAACGGGCGATGTTTCTTCCATTGTAAAAGATATTATCGAAAATGTAAAAGCCAACGGGGACAAAGCATTAAAGGAATATTCCCAAAAATTTGATAAGGCTGAATTAACAAATATTGAAGTTACAGAAGATGAGATCAACGAAGCATTTTCTATCGTTGAGCCTGAATTTATCCGCATTTTAAAAGATGCGGCGGAAAATATAAAAAAATTTCATTCATGCCAGAAAAGAAATAGTTTTATTATAAATGATACTGAGGGCGTTGTAGTAGGTCAGAAAGTTGTTCCCATTGAAAAAGTAGGTCTTTATGTACCCGGCGGAACAGCAGCATATCCTTCCACAGTTCTTATGGATTCAATTCCTGCAAAGATCGCAGGATGTAAGGAGATATGTATTACTACACCTCCTTCAAAGGATGGCAAAGTAAATCCCGTAATTCTTGCGGCGGCAAAGATTGCAGGGGTTGACAGAATATTTAAAGTTGGCGGCGCTCAGGCAGTTGCGGCACTTGCTTACGGTACGGAAACCGTTACAAAAGTTGATAAGATAGTGGGGCCGGGCAATGCCTTTGTTGCAGAAGCCAAACGTCAGGTTTTTGGCATGGTCGATATTGATATGATTGCAGGACCCAGTGAGATACTTGTCGTTGCTGATGGAAAAAGCAATGCTTCCTTTGTTGCGGCAGACCTTCTTTCTCAGGCAGAGCACGATAAAAATGCAAGCGCAGTTCTTGTTACCGAAAGCATGGAACTTGCTCAAAATGTTCAAAAAGAGATTGAAGTTCAACTTGAAAAACTTGAAAGATTTGAAATTGCAAGAGCATCCATTGATAATAACGGCAAGATAATCGTTGCGCCCGATATAAAATATGCAATAGAAATTGCCAATGAGATCGCGCCTGAACATCTTGAACTTTGTGTTGATGATCCTTTCAGCCTTCTTGACGGTGTAAAGCATGCAGGAAGCGTATTTATGGGAAGATACTGTCCCGAAGCCTTGGGTGATTATTTTGCAGGACCTAACCACACACTCCCCACAAGCGGAACGGCAAGATTTTCAAGCCCTCTTTCCGTTGAAGATTTTGTTAAAACGATACAATATTCCTATTATACCGAATCGGCACTAAAAAAAGTTGCGGAAGACGTTTTCTATTTTGCCAATAAGGAAGGGTTAGGCGCACACGCTAACAGCGCAGTTATAAGGACGAGAAAATGAGTAATTTTATTTCAAAAAAATATGATTCTTTAAAAGAATATACGCCGGGTGAACAACCCCAAGATAAAAAGTATATAAAGTTGAACACCAACGAATCGCCTTTTCCGCCATCGGATGTGGTTGTTGAGTGCGTAAATAATGATGCGGTAAAAAATTTAAAACTTTATTCCGATCCTGAAAGCAAAGTTTTAAAAAGTGAACTTGCAAAAACTTACGGGGTTGAAAGTGAAAATGTTTTCGTTTCAAACGGGTCTGATGAAATTCTTAATTTCGCGTTTATGGCTTACGGCGAAAACGGTGTAGTTTTTAACGATATCACATACGGTTTTTATAAGGTTTTTGCCGATCTTTACAATATTGAAGCGGATATTATTCCTTTAAATGAGGATTTTACCATTCCTTACGAAAAGTTTTTAAATAAAAACAAGTTCATCGTTATTGCAAATCCCAACGCGCCAACGGGAATTTCTTTGGAAACAGAAAAGATCGAAGAAATCATAAAAACCAATCCCCAAAATGTTGTTTTAATTGATGAGGCTTATGTCGATTTCGGCGGAAAATCGGTGCTTCCTTTAATTGAGAAGTATAATAATCTTCTTGTTGTACGCACCTATTCAAAGTCCAGATCCATGGCGGGGGCAAGGCTTGGGTATGCCTTTAGTTCAAAAGAGATAATCAAAGATCTTGAAAAGATCAAATATTCAACAAACCCCTACAACGTAAACCGACTTACCCAGATTGCAGGTATTGCATCTCTTATGGATAACGAGTATTATGAAAATAATTGCCGTACCATTATAAAAAATCGCGATTGCACAGTTAAAGAACTTGAACTTTTGGGATTTACAGTTTTAAAATCAGATGCAAACTTCATTTTTGCAAAAAGTGATAAAATTTCAGGGGAAGAATTGTATCTTAAACTTAAAGACCGCGGAATTTTAGTTCGCCACTTCACAAGCGAGAGAATAAAAGATTTTAACCGAATCACTATCGGTACATTAGAGGAAATGTATGCTTTAGTTAAGGCAGTTTCCGAAATTCTGGAGGAAAAATGAGAAACGCAAATATTAAGCGCAAAACCAATGAAACAGATATTTTATTAAAACTTGAACTTGATGGCAAGGGTAAAAGTAAAATTGATACCGGTTGCGGATTTTTGGATCATATGCTTACTCTTTTTGCAAAGCACGGAAAATTTGATCTTACCGTAAATTGTATCGGTGACACATTTGTTGATTATCACCACACCGTTGAAGATATTGCAATCTGTTTAGGTAAGGCATTTTCTGAAGCATTGGGCGATATGAAAGGTATTTACCGTTACGGTAGCACCATTCTTCCTATGGATGAATCGCTTATTTTAACTGCTGTTGATATTTCAGGCAGAGCCTATCTCAATTTTGATGTTAAAATGCCCCAAAGACGTGTTGGCGATTTTGATACTGAACTTTGCGAAGAGTTTTTCTATGCATTTATACGCCATGCAAACTTAACTTTACACATTAAGAAACTTGACGGCACAAATACTCACCACATAATAGAGGGTATTTTTAAGTCTTTTGCCCGTACAATGGCTCAGGCCGTTAAAATTAATGAAGATTTTAAAGACGAAATTCCGTCAACTAAAGGTGTTTTATAATGATAGCGATAATTGATTACGGTGTTGGCAACTTGTTTTCGTTGAAATCGTCTTTTAAGGCAATAGGTGAAGATGCTATAGTTACCAATGACAAAAAAATAATTGACGGGTGCGATAGAATAATTCTTCCCGGCGTAGGCGCATTTGGTGATGCGGCAAAAAAATTAAATGAAAGCGGTATGCAAGAAGTTTTGCTTAATGAAGTAAAAAAAGGCAAGCCTGTAATGGGCATTTGCCTTGGCATGCAACTTTTATTTGATGAAAGTTATGAGTTTGGTGTTCACAAGGGGCTTGGACTTATAAAAGGCTCAATCGTTCCCTTTGAGGGCAGAATAGATAAAGAATTGCGGATTCCTCAAATCGGTTGGAATTCATTGAATCTATATAACGACTCGCCTATATTTAGAGATCTTAAAAATGGTGACTACGTTTATTTTGTTCATTCCTATTTTGCCGATTGCGATAAAAAGGATGTTATTGCAACATCTGATTACGGCATCGAATTTACTGCCGCAGTAGAGAAAGATAACGTGTTCGGTTGTCAGTTCCATCCCGAAAAAAGCGGTGACGTGGGACTTAAAATTTTAAAAAGTTTTGCTTTAGTTAAGTGAGGTTTATCTTATGTTGATTTTTCCTGCTATCGACCTTTTTGAAGGTAAGGCAGTTCGCCTTTATAAGGGCAAGTATGAAGAGATGACCGTTTATTCTGAAAAACCCTGGGAGGTTTCAAAGAATTTTAAAGATGCAGGGTGTGAATATATTCACATCGTTGATCTTGAGGGCGCAAAAAACGGTGATACTCCCAATATAGAAACAGTAAAGAAAATTGTTAAGGAATCGGGCTTTAAAGCCGAAATCGGCGGTGGAGTGCGCTCAATGGAAACTGTTAAAAAGTATCTTGATGCAGGCGTTATGCGTGTTATTTTAGGTACTGCGGCAGTAAAGGATCCAGTGTTTTTAGAAGAAGCCGTTAAAACATTTGCCGCGCGCGTTGCGGTGGGTGCTGATATTTTAAACGGTAACGTTGCAATAAAAGGCTGGACGGAAACTGCAGATCTTACTTGCGATGATTTCTTTAAAAAACTTGAAGATCTTGGTGTTCAGACAGTTATTTGTACCGATATTTCAAAGGATGGTACAATGCTTGGTACAAACCGTCAAATGTATAAAGAACTTTCCCAAAAGTTTAAAATTGATATTGTCGCTTCAGGCGGAGTAAATTCCATTGATGATATTGTTGCATTAAATGAAATGAATCTTTATGGTGCAATAATCGGTAAAGCCTACTATACCGGCGCAATAGATCTTAAAAAAGCGTTGGAGGTATCGGGATGCTGACAAAAAGAATTATTCCCTGCCTTGATGTTCGTGACGGCAGAGTTGTCAAAGGCGTAAATTTTGAGGGGTTAAGGGACGTTTCTTCACCTGTTGAACTTGGAAAATTCTATTCTTCATCAGGCGCAGATGAACTTGTTTTTTATGATATTACCGCTTCCAGTGACGGCAGAAAGATTTTCACTGATATTTTAAAAGAGTGCGCTAAAAATATTTTTATTCCCCTTACGGTTGGCGGTGGAATCAATACGTTAGATGATTTTGAAAGAGTTCTTAATTGCGGTGCTGATAAAGTAAGTGTAAATTCGGGTGCAATAAGAAATCCTCAAATTATTGAAGATGCTGCAAAGCGTTACGGCAGTCAATGCGTGGTTTTATCTGCCGATATCAAGCGTGTTGACGGCAAATTTAAAGTTTTTGCACGCGGTGGCAGAGATAACACAAATATTGATGCTTTAGAATGGGTAAAGCGCGGTGTTGATATGGGCGCTGGCGAAGTAGTAGTAAACTCCATTGATACTGATGGCGTTAAAAAAGGCTTCGATCTGGAAATGCTTGAGAAAATATGTGATCTTGTAAACGTTCCCGTAATTGCATCAGGCGGTGCAGGTAAAACGGAAGATTTTATTGATCTGTTTAAAAAAGTTCCCAAGATAAGCGCAGGTCTTGCGGCATCTGTGTTCCATTTCGGAGAAATTGATATTAAAGATCTTAAAAAAGACTTGAAGAAAAATAACATTGAAGTGAGGCTTGAAAAATGGTTGATATAAATGAACTTAAATTTGATGAAAAAGGGCTTATTCCGGCAGTTGTTGTTGACGCTTTTTCTAAAAAAGTGTTGACTGTTGCATACATGAATAAGGAAAGCCTTGAAATTTCCATGAAAGAGGGCAGAACGTGTTTTTATTCACGCTCACGTCAGGAATTATGGCGTAAAGGCGAAACAAGCGGAAATTTTCAAAACATTGTTTCCATTACTGCCGATTGCGATAATGATGCTTTAACGGTTGTTGTTGAAAAGGAAGGCCCTGCATGCCATACGGGCGAAGATTCATGCTTCTTTAACGAAGTTTACCATGCTGAAGATAAAGAAGAGTTTTCAATGGAAGGCTTATATAAACTTCTTGAAGGCAGAAAAAAAGATATGCCCGAAGGTTCTTATACCACTTATCTTTTTTCAAAAGGCAGAGATAAGATTTTGAAGAAAGTTGGCGAAGAAAGCACCGAAGTTATTATTGGCGGTAAGGCTGACGATAAGGCGGAAACCATTTACGAAATTGCCGACCTTGCATACCATGTAATGGTTTTGATGGTAGATATGGGCATTTCCGTTAAAGATATTCAGAAAGAACTTGGCTCACGTCACATAATTGACCATAAGGTTAAGCAGGAAAAAATGCAATGATAAGAGAAAATTATCACACACATACTCATTTTTGTGATGGGAAAAATTCACCCGAAGAAATGGTTTTAAAAGCCATAGAACTTGATTTTAATATTTTGGGATTTTCGGGGCACGGGCATACAAGAAAGGAAAGTTCATACTGTATGTCCCCTGAAAATACAAAAAAATATTTTTCGGAAATAACCGCACTAAAAGAAAAGTATAAAGATAAGATCGAAATTCTTTGCGGAATTGAGCAGGATATCATATCAAGTGATGATATCAGTTATTTTGACTATGCCATCGGTTCAACCCACTACGTTATTAAAGATAATAAATTCTATAACGTTGACGGGTCCTTGGAAGAGTTTGATCTTGTTGTAAATGAAATCTATAAGGGCGAGTTTCTTAAATTTGCCGAAGAATATTTTGAAAACGTCAAAACAGTTGTTGATAAAACAAATTGCCAAATAATCGGGCATTTTGATCTTATTTCAAAAAACTTTGAACGCAAAAATATTATAGAAAGCGATAGATATCTGTATTTTGCAGAAGATGCAGTAAATACCCTTATTAAATATAACGTTCCTTTTGAAATAAATACCGGTGCTGTTGCCCGCGGTTACAGAACATCACCGTATCCATCTGAAAATATTTTACAGATAATCAAAAACAAAAACGGCAAAATTATTTTTACCAGTGATTGCCACAATAAAGACTTTTTGAATTGTTATTTTTCTGAGGCCGAAGCATTGGCTAAAAAAGTTGGGTTTAAAAAAAGAAACATTTTGACTCTAAACGGATTTAAAGAGATTGACTTATGAAGATAATTGACTTTCACACACATGTATATCCCCAAAAAATTGCACAAAAGGCAACAGACAATGTTATCGGATTTTACGGTCTTAAAGAAGGTCTTGGCGGTATGGTTGGTACAAGCGAAGTGCTTATTTCCTGCGGAAAAGAAGCAGGAATTGAAAATTTCGTTATTCTGCCCGTCGCACTAAAGGCTGAAACCGTCCGCCATGTAAATGAGGCCGCATTACATGAACTTGAAATGCACAAAGAACTTTACGGATTTGGCACCATTCATATTGATATGCCCGATATTTTAGGGGAAATTGAGTTTATAAAAGACAAAAAACTTAAAGGCGTTAAGATTCACCCCGATACACAGCGTTTTAACATTGATGATGAACGTCTTTTTCCCATGTATGAAGAAATTTCGGGTAAACTGCCCATAATGATCCATTGCGGTGATCCCAGATACGATTATTCACACCCAAGAAGATTAAAAAGAGTTTTAGATAATTTTCCCAAATTAACGGCAATCGGCGCGCATTTAGGCGGTTGGATGCTTTTTGATGAGGCTTTGGAACTTTTAAAAAATACAAACTGCTTTGTTGATATCTGTTCAAGCCATATGTTTATGGAGAAGGGCAAAATGGAATATTATATCAACGGCTATGGGGCAGAGCGTGTGCTTTTCGGCAGCGATTTTCCCATTTGGGATCCTAAAAAAGAAGCGGAAGCATTTATGGATCTTGATCTTGCTTTTTCCCAAAAAGAAAAAATCGCATATAAAAATGCGTTGTATTTATTAAAGGAGATATAGTAAATGAAAGTTACTTTGTTAGGCGATTCTATCAGGCAGATCGGCTATGGATTAAAAGTTCCCGCACTTTTAGGTGAAGAATTTGAAGTCTATCAGCCTATAGAAAACTGCAGATTTTCAAAATATACTCTGCAGGCAATAAGAGCGTGGCAAAGTGATATGGAAGGCTCACGGATCATTCATTGGAATAATGGCCTTTGGGATGTTGGTAACAACTGGGGTGACGGACCTTTAACACCCATAAACGAATATGTTGAGAATATGACGCGTATTGCAAAGGTTCTTTTAAAAAAAGCTGACAAGGTTATTTTTGCAACTATAACTCCCGTTCGTTTTGATAATCCTGATACAGATAATGAACTTATTAAGGAATATAACGATGCAATAGTTCCTATATTAAAGGATATGGGAGTTATTATAAACGACTTACATTCTCTTGTTTATCCCAATATTGAAGAGTACATTCTTGAAAGCGATAAGATACATTTAACGGAAAAAGGGATTAATGCTTGCGCAAAGCAAGTTGTCAATATTATTTTAGAAACTGCAAAAACTTTATAAAAAAATCTCCGCAGAAAATTAATTCTGCGGAGTTTTTAGTTCTATTAGAATTACTTCGGGACGGTTATTTATGCGCAGAGGAATTATACTGTTTCCAATACCTCGGCTGACGCACATGTTAGTTTCGTTTTTTGTATAAATACCGCTGTCATATTCAGGAAAGGCGCCTTGATTTGGGGCGAACACGCCACCGAAAAATGGCAATCTGAATTGCCCGCCGTGAGCGTGTCCCGATAAAACAAGATCAATGCCCTTTTCAACGTAAACATCAAAAAGTTCAGGTCGGTGTGACAATAAAATGGTAAAGGAATCGGATTCAAGATTTTTTAGTGTGTTTTTCATAACAGTTTTCGAATCACCAATCAAATAGTCGGTTTGAAAACTCGGATCATTTACGCCCAAAATGGTAATATATTCACCTGATCTTTCAATTACTGCTTTTTCATCATCAAGAAATATAACACCTGAATCGGTTAGACTTTTTTTCAAAACATCAAAATCATCTATTCGTGATTCATGATTGCCCGTAACGTAATAGCAAGGGGCAATTTTTACTGCTTCTTTCACAAAATCGACTGCAATGGAAATATCGGTATTGTAGGAATCAACGATATCACCGGTAATGGCAATAATATCGGGCTTTGCGCTTTTTAACATAGAAATAAGTTTTTCGTTATTTTTGCCGAATTTTGTATTGTGTAGGTCGGAAACGTGGGCAATGCGAAAACCGTCAAAATTTTCGGGCAGATTTTCGTAAACTACAGAAAAACTGTTTAACTCAAGCGCTTTGTTTCCCCAAGCGATCCATATTATAACTGCAATAAGTAAAATGGCAAAAATACACAAAACTATATGTTTTCTTTTCATTTTAAATAGTATGCACCAAAATCTTTTAAGGTATGTGGGGCGTTTTCTTCTTCAATAATAAACTCAATTTTATTAGTATAGAAAGATGGGAAAGTGCAAATATGTTTGTGTCCTACGGTAGAACTTTCGTAAACTACAATGGGATCACCGTATCCGCTTGGATAAAGCTTAATACAGAACTTTTCAATGTGCTCGGCAGAAGACATATCTTCTTGAAGAATAACTGTGTTTATAAGAGAAAGTTCTTTTAATGAAAGGGTATAAACGTTGCCGTTTCTTTCTAAATTCCCGTCAACTCGCGAAGCGTACAGTTCCTTTATTTTTTTGCCGAACTCAATAATGCGGGCAGAATCTTCATCGGGAAGAAGTCCACGGCGGTCGGGACCGATGTTCAATAAAAGATTTGCACCTTTACCGACGGAGTAATAATAAAGACCCATAAGTTCATCAACAGATTTTAATGTGTGCAGATCGGAATCTGAATAGAACCAATTTGCAAAGCGGATTCTGCAATCACATTCAGCAGGTAAAAATCTTTTTTCAATTTTATCTTTTTCATCGGTTTGTACGGAAAAATCAAGGGATTCAACAAAGTTATGGTTAGGCATTTTTACCATACCTGATTCATTGCCTGCCCAGCGTGTATCAGGATCCCACATATTGAATATTAAAATTTCGGGCTGCAGGGTACGGATGGTCTTTATTATCCGTTCTTTATCATATTCGTGATTTTCGCTGCCACAACCGTCAAACCACAGATAGTCGATTTTTCCGTAATTTGATAAAAGTTCGGAAATTTGATTGATAAAATAATCGTCATATTCTTTGTGATCCATTTTAACTGAGCCGAATTGGGCGGGGGAATAGTATAAGCCTACTTTTATATCGTGCTTTCTACACGCCGTAACAAAATCGAGAACGACATCACCTTTGCCGTTTTTCCAAGGTGTGTTTTTTACCGAATATTCTGTATATTTTGAGGGCCAGTTTGCAAAGCCATCATGATGCTTGCAAACAAGAATTGCATATTTTGCGCCTGCCTCTTTAATGGTAGTGATCCATTTTTCACAATCAAGATTTGTAGGGGTGAAGCCGTCTAATGACATTTCTTTCATATCCCAATCAATGTGTCCTTCATAAAAGGTTCTTATACCAAAATGGAAAAATACGCCAAATTCCCAATCTAAAAAGTCAAGTTGTTGTTGTTTTATCATAATATCATCTCCTTTTTTGTATTATACAACTTTTAAACTCATATTCATAGAAAAAAATGAGAAAATTTTAGAAAAATATTATAAAAACCGTTTGACAGATGAGGCTTTTTGTTATATTATTATAAAAAATTAAATGACAAATGCCATGAAGATATTAAACGTATGTATTTTGCGCTTTCAGAGAGTCGCTGGCTGGTGTGAAGCGATAGGCGGTATATTCGTTGTCTCGTATCGGAGCAGGGCCTCGGAATTTCAGTAAGAGGCTTCGGGAGTTCCCGTAACAGAACAAGGGTTTGTTTGAACCTTATTGAGTGGCTCAAAATTTGAGCAATACGGGTGGTACCGTGGTCAAGAAAATTGTTGATCATCCCGCGAAGATATAATGTATCTTTGCGGGTTTATTTTTTGAAAAACAAGGAGGCAGTTTTATGAAAAAAATTGCAGTTTCCGACAACACACTTTTTGCAGTTGCGGAAGAAAAAAAGACACTTACTTTCAGAGAAAAACTTAACGTTTCGGCAGCACTTGATGCTTGCGGATTTGATAATATTATTCTACCTCAGCTACTAAATGAGAAGGAGAATGCTATCGTTTACAGAACTGTTGCATCAACTGTTGAAAATGCTTCTGTTACAGTTTCTGTTTCCGACGTTTCAAAGATTGAAAGCGCATGGGAATCTGTTAAAGATGCTAAAAATCCTTCAATTTCAATAGTAGTTCCCGTTTCAACGGTACAGATGGAATATCAGTATCATTTAAAGACCACAAAGATGCTTGATAAGATCACCGCACTTTGCGAAAGCGCAAAGAAATACACTGATAATTTTTCAGTTGTATTAAAAGATGCAACCCGTGCTGAAGATGGTTTTGTTAAAAACTGTGCAGAAACAGCATCAAAAGCAGGCGCAAAGTATATTACCATCGTTGACGATGCAGGTATTGCTTTCCCTGAAGAAATCTTCAATATGGTTTCTGAAATTAAGGATATAATTCCCGTTTATGTTCAGCCGTCAGATGCACTTAAAATGGCTGCTTCATGTGCTGTTGAAGCAATAAAAGCTGGGGCAGATGGTATTGTTACATCTACCGTTGGTCCTTGGCTCCGTGCTGACGTTTTATCTGATATTTTAAGGGCGAGAGGTATTGATCTTAAAGTAGAAGCATGTCTTGATAAAACAAAGATACACAGAACTGTTGATGAGATCAACGTTAAAGGTGAAGCCGTTAAGGAGATAAATATTGAAGAAAAACTTATTTCCGGTCTTGATGAAAGCGCAACGATAGATGATATTAAAGCCGCTGCACAGACTTTGGGCTATGAACTTTCAAGCGAAGATTACGGTAAAGTTTTTGAAGAGTTTAAGCGTGTATCTCAGAAGCGCGGTGTTATCGGTGCAAGAGAGTTGGAAGCAATTATTGCAACAAGTGCAATGCAAGTTCCCTCAACCTATCATCTTATAAACTACGTTGTAAATAACGGCAACGTTATTACTGCAACTGCAAGTATTATCCTTGAAAAAGACGGTGAAAGAATTTCCGGTGTTGCAACGGGCGACGGTCCTATCGATGCATCATTCCATGCCATTGAACAGATAATCGGTCATCATTACGAACTTGATGATTTTAAAGTTGAATCTGTTACAAAGGGCAGGGAAGCGGTTGGTTCATCAATTATCCGTCTTCGCGCTAATGGAAAACTTTATTCAGGTAACGGTGTTTCCACTGATATTGTTGGCGCATGTATCCGTGCTTACGTCAACGCACTTAACAAAATAGTTTACGAGGAAAACTAATATGAAATTTGCTTTTTCAACCGAAAACGTAAAGGCACTTTCGTTTTTGGAATATTGTAATATAACAAGTCAATACGGTTTTCAAGGGTTTGAGATCGCCGATCCTTTTAATGAGAAGAAAGAACATGATGACAGCGTTTTTCATTCTTCCCAGGTGAACGCTTCAAAAAGAAAACTGGTAAATCGTCACATTGATATAAGTGTTGTATCTTTTCCCAAAAAGATAGATAAAAATACTGATGCTGAACAACTTAAAAAGACCGTTGAAATGGCGGCTATGGCAGGGGTTGATAAGGTTTGCGTTTCTTTTTCGGAAATCCCCGAAGAAGAAATACTTAAAAATATTTTTGCACCTGCTGTATCGGTTGCAGAAAAATACGATATGTCAATTCTTATTGAAACTGACGGCGTACTTTCCGATACTAAAAAAGTTCTTGATATTATAAACGTTTTCGGAAATGCAGTTTTTGGTGTTTCCTGGAACGTTCGCGAAACGTATTTTAACCATAAAGAATCTGCAGATGAAACGATTCAGACTTTAGGCGCATATATTGAATATGTGCGTATAGGTGATAAAAATGGCGAAAGCAACGTTTTAATGGGTGAGGGTGAATTGCCCGTTAAGGATTTTGTAAATGCTTTAAAAAGCCTTAATTTTGACGGCTACGTTTGCGCTTTGTGGAATGATGAGATCACAGATCCAGATATCGTGCTTACGCATTTTATCAGTTTTATGCAGAACAACGAAACAAAGAAGGCTGAAGAAATTCACTATAACAGATCAAAGACGGGTACTTTCCCATGGAAGAGATATGATGTTTTAAATATCACTTTCTCTGAAGTTCTTGATACAATGGTTGAAAAGTATCCCGATCAGTATGCTTTTAAATATACTACTCTTGATTATACAAGAACTTACTCTCAGTTCCGTGATGACGTTGATAAGGTTGCGGCGGCACTTATTTCATTAGGTGTAAAGCCGGGGCATCACGTTGCCATCTGGGCAACAAACGTGCCCCAGTGGTTCTTGACTTTCTGGGCATCTGTTAAGATCGGTGCAGTTTTGGTAACTGTAAATACAGCCTATAAAATTCATGAAGTTGAGTATCTTTTAAGACAGTCCGATACCCATACTCTTGTTATGATCGAGGATTGTAAGGATTCTAACTATAAGGAAATTATTGAGGAACTTTGCCCTGAACTTAAAAATATTGAGCCTGGCAAACCCTTATATTCAAAAGCATTGCCATTCTTAAGAAACGTTGTTTCCGTTGGATTTAATATGGATGGTTGCCTTGAATGGGATGATTTTATGAAGCGTAGCGATCTTGTTCCCAGGGAAGAAGTTCGCAGACGTGCTTCCATGGTTAAGCCTGATGACGTATGTAACATGCAATATACTTCTGGTACAACGGGATTCCCCAAGGGTGTTATGCTTACCCATAACAACATCATCAATAACGGTAAGATAATAGGCGACAGAATGGATACTTCCACCGCTGACAGAATGATGATCCAAGTGCCAATGTTCCATTGCTTTGGCATGGTACTTTCGATGACAAATATGATGACCCACGGCGGAACTATTTGCCCGATGCCTTATTTCTCACCAAAATCATCTCTTGCATGTATCCATAATGAGAAGATCACATGCTTTAACGGTGTTCCCACCATGTTTATTGCAATGTTCAATCATGAAGATTTTGCAAAAACAGATTTTTCGCATATCAGAACCGGTATTATGGCAGGTGCAAACTGCCCGGCGGATCTTATGCGCCGCGCTGCCGATGAAATGAACATGAAAGAAATTATAAGTGTTTACGGTCAGACGGAAGCATCACCGGGTTGTACTATGGGCGAAGTAAACGAAGATATCGATCACCGTGTTGAAACTGTAGGCAGTGCTTTTCCCGGTGTTGAATGTAAGATCATTGATCCCGAAACGGGTGAAGAGTTGCCTGACGGCGAAAATGGTGAGTTCGTTGCACGCGGCTATAATATTATGAAAGGATATTATAAAATGCCAAAAGCAACAGAGCAGACCATTGATAAAGACGGTTGGCTTCATTCAGGTGATATTTGTATGAGAACTCCTGACGGATACTATAAGGTTACGGGCCGTTTGAAAGATATGATCATTCGTGGCGGTGAAAACCTTTATCCAAGAGAAATTGAAGAATTTTATCTTACACACGAAAAAGTTCGTGACGTTCAGGTTGTTGGTGTTCCCGATGAACGCTATGGTGAAGAGGCTTGTGCCTGGATAATTATTAAAGAAGGTGAAACAAGCGATGAAGCCGAAATGCGCGCTTATGGTGATTCACATATGGCAAAGCACAAAGTACCCAGATATTTCGTGTTTACCAAGGAATTCCCCATGAATGCGGCAGGTAAAATTCTTAAATATAAGATGCGCGATGAATCTATTGAAATTTTAGGCTTAAAAAAATAAAAAAATAGTTGACAAGATAAAAACATCGTGCTAAAATTCATACATAATTAAATATAAAGGCTATGACGAAGACGGAACCAATCAAGGTTTCACAGAGAGTCGGGGCAGGTGGAAGCCCGATAAACAAAGGTTGAAATTCCTATCACTTCTGAGCTGAAGATCCGAAATTTATTTGTAGGCGTCTTCCGTGATTGCTGCGTAAAGGCATCGGGCTTGTAGGAGCTTTAAGGGGTACGGGTCAAACCGTGCAAATTGAGTGGTACCGCGGGTATTGTTAAAAAAACATGACTCGTCTCAATGATTTTTGAGACGGGTCTTTTTATTTTTAAAAGAAAAGGAGAGAGTAAAAATGAACACAAACAACACTATGACAAGACTTTCGGAGATAGCATCGCGAATTAAGGAGATGCGCGAGATTATGGGCTACTCCCAAAGTGAAATGGCAGAAAAAACTGAAGTTACACTTGATGCTTACGTTCAGTACGAAGGCGGTGTGGCTGACATTCCTTTTACTTTTATTCATAAGTGCGCACTTATTTTCGACGTTGAACTTTCAGAACTTCTTGAAGGTAAAGGTGCACATCTTTCAGGTTACACCGTAACAAGAAAAGGTCAGGGTCAGGTTACCGCCAAAGAAGAGGGCATTGATATTAAAAACCTTGCACCTAAATTCCGTGATAAAATTGCTGAGCCTTATATGGTTCGCTATGAATATTCACTTGATCAGCAGAATAAACCTATCCATTTAACAAAACATTCAGGTCAGGAATTTGACCTTATACTTTCAGGTTCGTTAAAGGTTCAGATAGGCGATAATACCGAGATCCTTCATGAGGGAGACAGTATCTATTATGATTCATCAACACCTCATGGAATGATTGCTGTTGACGGCAAGGAATGTATCTTCTGTGCAGTTGTTCTTCCCGGAGAAGACACTAAGGAAGAAGTAGTTCGTGAAAGTATAGTTTCAGCAAAAACTTCTGAAACACTTATCTGCGAAAAGTTCGTAAAATGCCAGGAAGATGAAAAAGGTGTTTTACAGAATATCGAATTTAAAAACACAGATACGTTCAACTTCGGTTTTGATATAGTTGATGAAATTGCAAATAAATATCCTGATAAACTTGCAATGCTTCACGTTGACAGAGATCACGTTGAGCGCAGATTTACTTTCAAGGATATAAAGCGTGCTTCAAACCAGACGGCAAACTATTTTGCGTCACTTGGCATCAAGCGCGGTGATAAAGTAATGCTTGTTTTAAAACGTCATTACCAGTTCTGGTTCTCAATGGTCGCACTTCACAAA
>JAZULU010000130.1:0-21167 GCA_045603265.1 Clostridia bacterium | reverse complement strand
TCGGACTCCTTTGCGCGCGCTATAGTATATAGCAAAATGCGGTCATTTACGTCTGTGTAAACTCCCTTTTTTGCAAGTCCGGCGCCTTGGCTTGCAAGGGTTTCTCGAACTCTGGCAGCCTGCTGACTTTGTCAGCAGGCTGATCCACGCGTAGTAATTACGCGTGGTTTTGTTTATTCACTAAACTCATCTTTTAAAATGCTGTACCAGCAAAGGTTGCTGAATTTACCGTTTACAATTATATGTTTTCTGAATTCACCCTCAAAAACGAAACCCATTTTTTTATAAAAACTGTTTGCACGGGTGTTTTGGGGAATAACGTTAAGATAAACTCTCTCAAGATTTAAAACGTTAAAGGCATACTTTAAAATTTCTTTTGTTGCAAAAGCGGAAGCGCCTGTGCCTTGAGCATCGTAACAAAAACTAATTGCATACTCAGCATTTTTTGTAACGGGATCGATATTTTTAAGGCTTACCGTACCTAAATATTTGTCCTCGTCATCAACGCAAACGAAGTTTACGTTTTTAGGATCGCTATTGGCATTTTTGATGAAATTTTCAACCTTTTCATCGGTAAAACTTGCAAAATCGGTGGCAAAAATCTCTTTTGTGCGGGGATCTTTCATCCAACCGAGCATTCTTTCTTTATCCTTTAATTGGGGCTCTCTTAATTTCATAATACACCTCAAAATTTATTGATAGCATCAATAACGTAGTCGATTTCTTCATCTGTCATGCCGACAAACAGCGGTAATGATAATTCCGTTGCGGCAATTTCTGATGCAAGGGGCATATGGGGCAAATTAAGGGAAGCGTATGCTTTTTGATCGGGAATTGCAATGGGATAGTGCTTTGTAACACCGATTCCTTTATCAACCAAATATTTTTCAAGTTCATCGCGATAAGAAGTCATAATTGCAAAAATGTGCCAAATATGAGTTCTGTCTTTACCGATAACGGGAAGTTTGATCTTGGGATTATTGATGTTTTCAAGATATCTGTTTGCAATGCGGTTGCGATCAGCATTATATTCGTCAAGATGCTGAAGTTTTATTCTTAAAAGACCTGCCTGAACTTCATCAAGACGGCTATTTGTACCCATATAAATATGGTTGTACTTTTCCTTTGAGCCGTAGTTTGCAATGGCGCGTACTTTATCTGCGATTTCGTCAGAGTTTGAAATAACTGCACCGCCGTCACCTAAAGCACCAAGGTTTTTACCGGGATAGAAACTGAAACAACCTGCAACGCCGAAGGTGCCTACTTTTTGACCTTTGTATAATGCGCCGTGTGCCTGAGCACAGTCTTCAACAACAAACAAGTTGTTCTTGTTTGCAAAATCCATAATTTCGTCCATTTCGGCAGCCTGACCGTAAAGATGAACGGGGATGATTGCTTTTGTTCTATCTGTTAAAGCCTCTGAAAGACCTTTTCCACACATGTTATATGTAACTTCATCCGGATCAACAAGCACGGGCGTTGCACCTGCGTATGAAACGGCAAGTGCGGTAGCAATAAAGGTGTTTGAGGGGATAATAACTTCGTCACCTCTGCCGATACCTAAGGCAAGAAGTACAAGGTAGATCGCATCAAGACCGTTGCCTACACCGATACAGTGCTTTGCACCGCAATACCCGGCAAATTCTTTTTCAAAGGCATCATATTCACTGCCTTGAATGAACCAACCGCGATCGTATATTTCAGTAAATTTATCAAGCATTTCGGTACGGATATCCGCATGCATTCTGTCAAAAGTAGAAAAAGGTATTTTCATATTATTTAGCCTCGCTTTTTAAAAAATCTACAGCAATTTTTTCATATTCTTTATAATCTCTTATGTAATCGTCAACGTTGTAGTGCTCACTTGCAAGAACAAGAAGAACGGCACCGGGAGTAAAATCATACATTTCACGCCAAACCATTGGACCTATATAAAGACCCTGATCAGGACTTGAAAGTTCGGTTATTTCTTCTTCGTACGGTGTTTTTGTAAGTACTTTTACGCTGCCGCTGACACATATAAGCATTTGATGAAGATCACGGTGTGAATGAAAACCTCTGCGAGTGCCGTCGGGAACTTCGTAGATGTAATAAACACGCTTAACGCCAAAGGGAAAACTTTGCTCAGTTTCCAAGGCAGTAAGACTGCCGTAGGTGGCGTCAAAAAATCTTCCGAATTCGTAATGGGAAACGTTATACATAATTATCTCCTTTTTATAAAACGCTTAATTGCTCTTAAAAATTTAAGTCCGAATGATAATGCAAAAATAAACAAGAATAATATAGTACTGATTATAACACCAAATTCAAGCACGCGAAGCAACACATATAAAAATGGCAAAGGCTCAATAAAAAAATCCAATGAAGCAAGAGAAAGTCCCAAATAAATTATCGCTAAATAAGCACTGAATTTCAATGTTCTTATAGCCGGATCCCAACCGTTTAAAAAGGGAAGAAGTTTGCAACGGATAAAGTGGGAGGGGAACATTTTGAAAAGTTTAAATTTTGAAAAAACTTTTTCAGTTCCGCCACCATCGTAATAGGCTTGCTTTTCGTAGTAGTATCTCTCGAAAATTGAAGAACGTTCCTTAACGGAAAAACCCTTGAAATAAGGGAAAATTTCATTTTCGAAGATATGTATCATATCAAGTTTGTACTGAAGAACGTGTTTGGGCAAAGTATCTGTAGATTCATAATGGCTGATGCCGCCGTCACGATGCAAAAGACCGCTGAAATCAACATAACGGATAAGCCCGCCTGCGTTGGTAAGATGTAAAAAATACGACCAGTCTTCTATAAACTTGTACGTTTCGTTAAAATATCCGAATTTTTCAAACATGTCCTTACGCATTGCAGTCGCGCCGATTGCAAGAAAACACGTCATGCAAAAAGTAAAGAACTGTTCAGAAGAACTCATCTTATTAAAACTTGCGCCCTTTGTGGGACTAACGAAAGTGCTTAATTCCTCTTTCATGTCAATATCCATCATGTGGCATTGAGATGAGATCATATAAACGTTTTCGTCAGCCTTCTCAAAGGATTTTTGAAAATTTGAAATAACGTTTTCATCATACAAAGCATCGTCAGCGGCAAAGAACAAAAGATGCTTGCCTTCTGCGGCTTTAACTGCACGATTGATAGTTTTAACAGTGCCTTGATTAACTTCATTGATGCAGTATTTTACGGAAGTTACGTTATCTTTTTTATTTGCGTCAATGTAATTCTTCAACATATCCAAATCGATGTCGGTTGAAGCATCGTCGGCAAGAATGATTTCCAAATTTTCATAATTCTGTTTTAAAACGGAATCAATGGCGCCTAAAACGTAACGAGGCTGGTTATAGTGTAATAAAATAACGGTAAACAGATCTTTTGTCATTAAGGGTTTCTCCTGAAAATATTGTGGATTTTTTTAATTAAACTTGCAATTTTCCAAGCTTTTGAGCCATAAATTCTATTAAGTTCGTTCCTCAAAGAAGAATTTTCTTCTTCAAAAGAAAGAAAGTGCTCATATTTATCCGAAGCGTAATTAGAAGCAAATTTGCCGGTAAAAGAATAAATATCTTTTATTGAATATCCGTAATCCTTCTCCATACATTCCAAAAAAGACTTGTCCGAAAGATTTTCCATCAAAAAATCAAGACCCAACGTTTTTACACTTGAATTCCATAGCCCTTTGTTCCAAAGAATAAGGAATTTTTCGCATTTTATCTGCTCCGGTAAAGAAGCGTTGCCATTAACAAACAGATCGCTGAAGCCTTCGATAAAATCTTTGTCGGAAATATTTTTGAACATATTTTCAACAACAAATTTTGCTTCGTTGTAAAGGCGAATGTTGTTTTCAATACTTCCGCTGCTTACGTTATTTGTGCTTTCGACGTATCTGTACCTGACAAGATGCTCTTTCAACATGTAAACGGGATATTTCAGCAAAATTCTTATCCATAAGTCTAAATCATGTAATTGACGTAATTGCGGTAAATATTCACCGATCTCTCTGTGAACGGAAGTTCTTATCATTACGCTTGAGTGGCAAAAACGGTTACCTGCAATAAAAAAATCGTAAAGAGTTTTTTCTCGGGAAGAATTATCATATTCAAAAATTGCCGTAGAAAAGGCATTACAGGTGTCAATTATCTCAGAATCTTTATCAATGATCTTTGCAAAAGTAAAACAAGCCGCAAGGGACTGATCATTTTCAAGTATCTGCAACTGTTTTTCTAATTTGTCCTTTTCCCAAAGGTCGTCAGAGCCTAAAACGGCAATATACTCACCTTGAGCCATATTCAACAAGTGATTCAGGCAAAATACCGTGCCGTGGTTTTCTTCAAAAAACACAGCCTTTATGCGCTGATCGTCATAACTTTTGATAACTTCTTTTGTGTTATCCGGTGAGCAATCGTCGGAAACAAGAAGTTCAAAGTCACCAAAACTTTGACTGAGCACGCTTTCAATGGCAAGACCTATGTAATTTTCGTGATTATAAGCAGGAATAAGCACGCTGATCTTCGGCTGCATTGTAAACTCCTTCGACTTGGCATAGTTATACATTATAATATTCTATATAAATTATACAACTTAACAAATGCGTTGTCAACTTATAAATAAACCGATATCCTTGACAAATGAGTTAAGCAGGTATATAATTTAGAAAAAATCAAGGATAGGAAAAAATAATGAAAAAAGCATTAGAGGTTATAAAAAAAGTAATCAGTTCAAAAGGGTTTGTTTTTTTCTTAACGACTCTCATCATGTTTTTGATGACGTACTCTGTTGACTTGTTCTCCGTATCAGGCGATGCTCAGGAAACGTGGAAGGTTGCAGAAACGTTTTTCAGTGAAGATAAATATTATTCTTACGTTATGTATAAAGGTGTATATGCCTTTTTGCCCTGCGTGTTAGATATATTTATATCGGGTCTTTTAAACATTCCCCAAGTTTTAATTTTTAAATTATTTAACGCTTTGTGCTTTGGCTACGTTGCATCATACGGAATTCCCAACCTTATTGGATATGTTCATAAAAATGAAGAAATATCCCTTTGGCAAAGATACCTTCTTGTTGCACTTTTGATCTTTTTTGAAAGCAATATTATTTTCATAGTCAGCGTTGATATGATGAGCTGTGCCATGTTCTTTGCCCTTTGCAACAGCGCTATGAAAATAGTAAAAAGTGAAAAGAAAAAGATTATCAGTTTCGTTTGGTTTGGGATCTGGTTTGGCTTGAACATGTGCTTAAGCGGTCAATTCAGCATTTCTTCCTTGATCGTGGCATTGGCGCTTATTATAAATACCGTTTATACTCATTTTAAAAAGAACGGCTTTAAACAAATTAAAAAATGTGTGCCGTTAGCCTGCTCTTTATTGATCATCTTTGCTTGCTATTTTATTGCAAAACTTCCCAATCAGATCTATATGGCAACAGTAGTTGATCCTGCAAGGGCGGCAGGTGAATGGATACCAACCGGTGGCGACTGGGTAAGAAGCGGATTATCACAAAACCTTTTGTATATTAATTATCCCGTGCAGATTCCCGATAATATCGGCATCGGCTTTTTGAGCGAAGAACAACTTGCACAAGTTGAAGCAGGCGGTGCGATTCTTAGTTACGGCGATTTTATAAGACTGGTTTTACATCACCCAATAAGATTTATTGTGCGTTGGTGCGAACGTTTGTATCTTGGCATAATGAACGATCCGCTGAATTTAATTGGCAAAACGGTAACTTCTGTGTCGGTAATGGTTATGAGTATGTCAGCAATGGTGTACTCTCTTTACGATAGATTTAAAATGCGCTTTAAAAGTTATAAAGACGTTATTTCCATGGATATGGCGATTTACTTGGCGTTCTTGTTTACAGCACTTGTACCGTCGCTTCTCCACACAGAAAACAGATATTACTTTACGGCAAGATGCTTTATTTTCGGCGTATTTGCATTATCTCCCTATCTTAATGAAACTGTAAGTACCATAAAGAATAAGATCAAGGGCAAGACTCTTGGAACTATCTCATGGAAATTCTGGGGCGGTGCAGTATTTGTATTGCTTTCGCTTATCATTTATTACGCTTTATATCAAAGTGCCGGAGTAATGTATATATAATAAAAACGGTATATTAAAATAAAAAAATTTATATTAAAAAAGATCCGATGTTTTGCATCGGATCTTAATTTTTTTATGCTTTGTTGATTGAACCGAAAAGTTCCATCTTTTCTTTAACTGTTGCCTTAATTGCTTCAACACCGGGTGCAAGAAGCTTTCTGGGATCGAAGCCTTTGCCTTCAAGGTCTTTGCCTGCTTCGATGTACTTTCTTGTTGCTTCCTGGAAAGCAAGCTGACATTCTGTATTAACGTTGATCTTTGAAACGCCAAGTGAGATTGCCTTTTTGATCATATCGGCAGGGATGCCCGTGCCGCCGTGAAGTACGAGAGGCATATCGCCTGTTAAAGCCTGGATAGCATCTAAAGTATCAAAACTTAATCCTGCCCAGTTTGCGGGATACTTGCCGTGAATGTTACCAATACCTGCTGCAAGCATTGTAACACCAAGATCAGCGATCATTTTGCATTCGTTGGGATCGGCAACTTCACCGCCGCCAACAACACCGTCTTCTTCGCCACCGATAGCGCCAACCTCAGCTTCAACTGAAATGCCTTTAGCATTGGCATCTTTGATGATCTGCTTTGTCTTTTCGATGTTTTCTTCAATATCGTAGTGTGAACCGTCAAACATTACTGAAGAAAAACCTGCTTCCATTGCCTTGTAAGCACCTTCATAGCTACCGTGATCAAGGTGAAGTGCAACAGGAACGGTGATATTAAGAGTTTCGATCATACCCTTAACCATGCCAACTACTGTGTTGTAGCCGCACATATACTTGCCTGCACCCTCAGATACACCTAAAATAACAGGTGATTTATTTTCCTGTGCAGTAAGAAGAATAGCCTTTGTCCATTCAAGATTGTTGATGTTGAACTGACCAACTGCATACTTGCCTGCCTTAGCCTTGTTCAGCATTTCTTTTGCAGAAACTAACATAATATATTTACCTCCGAAGATTTATTTTCTGCCTATATTATAAAATAAAATTACTTAATTTGCAACTGATTTTGTGAAATTTCGATATATAATAATTTTTTATATTATATATAATATATGTGTTGACAAGTGTGACAAAAAACGGTTATAATATTACTGTGTAATACTGCCCCCATATTATGAGATTAATAGGAGCTTTACATATATGTATTTTTTTCCAAGGAGGTCGTTTTTATGAAAAAATACGGTAAAAAATTAGTTAGTTTGATGCTTTGCATCGCAGTGGTTCTTTCACTTGTTCCGCTTGCTTTCTCAAGTGTTTCAGCAGCCGACAACTATGAGAGAATTGTTGATGCACATAAACTTGACGGTTGGAAGAACGTTTTTGATTTAACCAATCTTTCAACTGTTAATGCAGGCGGTGTGTGGGCAGATAAATCAGTGTTCACAAACACAAGCAATTTCCCCTCAAACGTTACGATGAAGGATGGCGATAAGAACTTCCTTGTTGCTCTTTCTGCAATGGCGGCAAATAAGGAAATTGTTGGATACTCATATATTCCCACAGATACAATCATTGTTCTTGATGCTTCCACAAGTATGGGTACGGGAAGCGGAACGGGCACGTCCATTGATGATATGGTAACGGGCGCAAACAATGCGATCAAAACTCTTATCAGTCTTAATAACCACAACCGTGTCGGCGTTATCGTATATTCAGGCACTTCAAGCGTGCTTCTTCCTCTTGGCAGATATGAAGCCACCAATGCAAACGGTGATTTCCTTACTTACAGAAGAACAGGCAGCACAAACAGAATCTATATTGCCGATGGCGTTAAGGATGCTGACGGCGATAGCGTAAACCAAAGATACGTTGCTCAGGCTCAGGGTACTTACACTCAGGGCGGTATCTATCTTGGCGGTCAGGAACTTTTAAATGCTGAACCGGAGATTTCCAGCGGTCAGATCCAGGGCGGCACAAACAGAATTCCCATTATGGTTCTTATGTCTGACGGTGCACCTTCATATTCACATAACACAAGTTATACCGCACCCACTCAGAACGGCAGAAATAACGATCTGAGAGAAAACGAAAAGAACACTTTCCGCACTATGCTTACTGCGGCATACACCAAGGCAATGGTAACAACTCACTATGAAAACGAGATGCTTTTCTATACCCTTGGTTATAATCTTAACGGAAACTCAAACCAGGCACTTGCACAGAATCTTCTTGATCCTTCAAATATGAACGCAACCTTCCGCGGTTACGCAAATACATATCTTTCAAGAGATAAAGGCGATACGTTTAATTTAGGTTCATTCTCAGTAACGCGTTTATCAGGTAAGAACGAGGTTACAAGTCTTGAATATGTAAACGAATATTTTGCCGCAACGGGCGAACAAGGTCTTCAGGATGCTTTTGAAAGTATTGTTGCAAGAATTATTCTTCAGTCAAAATACTATGCAACACACATTGAAACCAATAACCCCGAAATCGGCGGCTACATAACCTTTACCGATAAGATCGGCGAATATATGGAGGTTAAGGATATTAAAGGTATCCTTTTGCACGAAACTCTTTTTGACGGTCATATGTTTGCATCAAAACTTAATACAAACAGTCAGGGCGGTTTAGGAAGCATTGAGAATCCCTCTGATTTAGGCGATCAGTTTATCGGTGCGGTTATGAAACGTCTTGGAATTAACGATCTTCAGACGGCTATCGATCTTATCCGCAAGGCATTTGATGCAGGTCAGCTTAAGGCTTATGACAGTGCAACCGGCGAATTCTCAAACTACATCGGTTGGTATGCTGATGCGAACAATAGATTTTTAGGCTTCTATAATGAAGGAACAACACAGGCTCCTGCAAATGCAGTTTATAAGAATAAATCCTACGGTCTTTTAGGTGAAACCACGGGCAGCATCAAGGATAGCGATATGATGTATATGTCCATTCAGGTTCACACCAATATTCAGAACGGTGAATCAGCACTTATCTGGAAGATCCCCGCTGCACTTATTCCTATGCTTACCTATGAGGTTGAGTTTGACGGTGCAAGCATTCCCGATGCTACAAACGTTCGTCTTGACGTTGCAGACAGAACTGTTCAGCCCGTTCGTCTTCTTTACGAGGTTGGTCTCAGGGATAGCGTTAATGAATTGAGCGTATCAAGCATTCTTAATCAGAAACACGTTCAGGATGACGGCTCAAGAGTTTTCTGGACCAACTGGTTCGATATGTCAACAGATACTACGCCTGATATGTCCGATCACTCCAAGCATTACGGCACACTTGTTGAGTTCTCACCCTCAGCACAGAACGAAAAATACTATTACACAGAAAATACTCCCATACTTACCTCAAGAAGTCTTGATACAAAGATTACTGACAGAAATGCAACAATCAACGTAAACGGCACTTATTATCACGAGAGATATATTTTTACCTCCAACGGCGTTGAAGAATATTATGAGCAGATCTCAAAGGAATCTTTGCAGAAAGCAGTTTATGATGACGTTGCAAATATGTGGGTTATCCCCATGGGCACCGTTTACAGATATTATGATGAATATCACGTTGAAAAAGCACAGAATTTAACAGAATCATTAGGCTACTATGCATATCCTTTCGTTGTTGCCGAAAACGATACTATCAACGTTGATATTAAACTTGGTAATAACGGTAGAATTACTCTTATTCCCGCAACGGGCATCAAGATTACAAAACTTGTTGATGATGTTGTTACGGGCGCAAGCAATAACTTCCGGTTCACCTTAACTCTTAAAGATGCAACGGGTGCTAACGTAAACGGAACCTTTAATACGGTTCTTGCAAACATTGATGAAACTTTAGGTGAAGAAGGCACCGTAACCTTTAATGACGGTAAGGCAACTGTAACCGTTCCCGGTGGCAAAACTCTTTATATTACAGGTCTTTCCGACGGTATGGCTTATACCGTTACGGAAGTTGACAGTGAAGATTATAAAGTAAAGACAGTTCATATTAACGGTCAGGCAGTAGTTGCCGCAGTAGGCACGGTAAAAGGTTTTGCTTTGGAGGATGTTGACTTCCTTAATACTGCAAGAGTATCAGGAAATCTTCTTATCACAAAGAACGTAAACCATCCCTACGGCACAAATTATCAGGTTCCCGATAATATTACATTTACTGCGAAGGTTGAACTTGCAAACGTAAAGAGCGACCTTGTAAATAACAAGACATTTACTATCGTTAAAAATAACGGTCTTTCAACTGTTACTACCGATGGAAACGGCACCTTTACCGTTGAACTTAAAAAGGATGAAACGGTAACTGTAAGAGATATTCCCGAAGATACCACTTATAAGGTAACGGAAATAAATCTTCCCGCAGGCTTTGATCTTAACGAAAACGTAAGCAGATCACTTACCGGTGTAATTGATGCAAATGTAAATGCACATGCAATACTTGTTAACGAGTATACCGCACAGCCCGTAAGTCCTGAAGACGGTCAGGTAAACGTTCAGATTATCAAGGCTCTCTCAGGCAGAGCATGGAAAGATACCGACGCATTCTCTTTTGAGATATTCCGTATGGACGTTAACGGCGCAACCATTGATTATAATAAGATCGGTCAGGTAACTGTAACAAATAAGGATGCTTCCTCAAATAACGGTTATTATGAAATTTTCGATCTTACAAACGAAGTGTTTAATGAGGTTGGCACTTATAACTATTACGTAACTGAGGTTAAGGGACCCTCTGATAAGGGTATCACTTATGACGTTTATGCACGTCGTTTCAGCGTAACGGTAACCGATACTGATATGGACGGATATCTTGAGATCGCAAACGTTGAGAATGTTTTAAGAACAGTTGTAACGGAAAATCCTGATGATGTTTACACAGTAAGCATGACCTTTGATAACGCTTATGCACCTACGGGCAGCGTAACGGTTGAAATTCCCATTCAGAAGCTTATCAGCAATTTAGGCAATTCCTTTACTTCACACGGTTTTGAGTTTGCACTTTACGATCCATCTGATCTTACCAATCCTATCGTTGAGTCAACCGCAACTGATGCAAACGGTAATGCTGAAATCACAATTAAATTCTCAGCTCTTGATTTTATCGAGGGTAAAGCACAATATGAGTACGTATTGGCAGAAATAGATACCGGCATCAGAGGTATGGAATACGATACGAAAACCTATAAGGTTAAGATAACGCTCTTTGATACCACAGAAGGCACCATTGATGCAACGGTTGCAATGGAAGATGCAAACGGTCAAAACGTTACAACACCTGAATTTGTAAATGTTTATAAACCCACAAGTACACAGCTTGTCATTAACGGCGTCAAGAATCTTCAGGGCAGAGAACTGAAAGCAGGCGAGTTCACTTTTGATCTTTATCTTGTTCAGGGTAATCAGTTTAACCCTGAAAACGATAAATGGCTTATGAGCACAACTAACCTTGCAGGCGGTGCATTCACCTTTGATTCAATCGCTTACGTTCAGCCCGGTGTTCGTCGTTACGCGGTTGTTGAACACTACGTTTATCCCGTTGAAAAGGGTGTAACCTTTGATAGCACCGTACATTACGTTGACGTTACTGTTGAAGACGTTTCAGGTGAACTTCAGATAACCAGCCTTACGGGCAACGATAATATCGTGTTCAACAATATCTATGAGGCAGAAGAGGTTTCTGTTACCATTGAAGGCATAAAGAATCTTGCAGGCGGCAAGGATCTTCAAACAGGTGATTTTGAATTCATCATTACTGATGAGGACAGAAATGAAACTTCGGTATTTAACCGCGGTAACAAGATCAGCCACACCTTTACTTATGATGAAGCAGGTATTTATAAGTACACCATAAGAGAAAAGAACGGCGGCGCAACCATTAACGGCGTTACCTATGACAGCGCAGTTTACGATATTACCGTAACGGTTGTTGATGATAAAGTCGGTCAGCTTCACGCATCTTATGAAATCACACAGAACGGTCAGCAGGCGGCAATCATCTTTAATAACAGTTATGCGGCAGATCCCATTGAACTTGAAATAAGTCTTTTCAAGAGCATCGTTGGCAGAGAAATGAAAGCAGGCGAATTTAAGTTCCGCTTAATTGACGTTAACCACGGATATAAGGAAATTTCCAATACTGTTGATGGCGCAATGGGCGAAAAACTTACCTTCAAGACCGATAAGATCTTTGCTGCAGGCACGTATCATTATCATATCGTTGAAGAAAATACTGAACTTGGCGGTATGAACTACGATGAAACTGTTTACGGCGTAACCATCGTTGTTGAGGATGATCACACAACCGGTAAACTTAAAGAAGTTTCACGCACAATTTATAAAAACGGCGAAGAAATAGTTAACGGAACAGATGACGATATAGTTTTCAATAACGTTTATGATGCTCTTGATGCAACAGTTGTTATTCAAGGCGAAAAGAAACTTGAAAACAGAGATATCACTTCTGAGGACGTATTTGAATTTGAACTTTATCAGGTAATCAACGGAACTCCTGAGCTTAAACAAACTGTAAGAAACGAAGACAAAGCATTTAAGTTTGAACTTACCTTTGATGAAGAAGGCACCTTCAATTACGTTATTAAGGAAAAGAAGGGCACAGATGCTCAGATCACCTATGATACAACTGAATATACAGTTGAGATCACGGTAACTGATGAGGATGGCACACTTAAGGCTGACGTTCTCATTAACGGTGCAGCAGATACAAGCGTAGTATTTACCAATAAATATACTAAGCCCACACCCACACCGACTCCCACTCCCACACCCACACCCACACCTAAGCCTACACCTACTCCGGGATATGATGATCCCAAACCTACCGGTGATGGTGGCATGCTTCTTATGTGGACAGCACTTCTGTTCGTTTCAGGCGGAATCATTTTCGCAATTAATTTAAAAAAGAAAAACGAGAATAAGTAATAACAAAAAGCGCACTTGATTTTTCAAGTGCACTTTTTTTATACTTTTAATTTAGTTTTCTTTATTAAAAGCATTATTGAAGGAATAAGTATAAGTTGAAGTATTATTCCGGGAATAGCCTCAACAAATCCTGAAGTAATAAATGCCGTAAAGTTAAAAGGATTATTACCAAAACCTAAAAGAACAGTTTGAACGATGCCCCAGATAATTCTTCCGCCTACCATTGCTGAAATCATACTTATATAAAGCCATAAAAGATTCTGCTTTTTTGATTTTGAATAAATAAGACCCACTATAAGACCGTAAGCACAAAGTTCAAAAGCCATGGCAAGTGCATTGGGGTATAAAGGCGGTCTGGCAAAAATTATTGAGCGTAATAGGGGTAAAATAAATCCAACCAATGCGCCGTATTGCCAGGAACAGATAAGTCCGCACAAGAAAACGGGAATGTGCATGGGAAGAAGCATGTTGCCTATTTCGGGAATCTGCCCTGTAAAAAAAGGAAGCACGATTCCTATAGCGATAAACATAGCTGATAATACAAGTTTTTTAAGGTTATTCATATTTTTCTCCCTTTATTTTATCATATAAAGTAGGAATAGTTATCTGATGATCTCCGTTAAAGTGCCAACCTTTTCCACCTTGACTGGTGGGACGGTTTACAATATTTTTTCTTGGACGGTAGTAATAATTGGGGTCTTCGTAACCGATTTTACAACGGTAATCACCTAAATTTATAAGATCGAAGTTAGCAGTTGTTATCTTAAAGGTGGGATAACCTAAGTTTCTTGCAATGGAAAGTGCTTTCAAAAAAACTTCCGCGCCGATAACGGCAGAGCCGAAATTAAGGAAAACACCGCCGTCAAGCTGAGCAACGGAGGCACACATCTTTTTAAAGTCGATGCCTGAGCATTTGCCGATTACGGACATATCACAGGTGGGATGCTGATGAATAATATCTGTGCCCAATGCAATGTGATAGGAGCAGGGAATATTGTTTATGTAGCACTGATAAAGTATGCAGTCTTCGCGATAAGGGAATTTTTCGGGGTTTTCATAAATGTATTTACCTAAAGATTCACCGTAGCCTAAGTTTTCTTTTGCGCCGAGTTTTAATGCTTCGTTCATCCATGCGCCTGTCTGCTCCCACATGCCAAAAGAGCCGTCTTCAATGGCGGTAGGAACATCTTCGCTTGTTCCGCCCAAATAGGCAAGTTCAAAATCGTGGATACTTCCTGCACCATTGGATGCAACGTGAGTTATAATACCCATTTTCATAAGTTCAATAATATAACGTGAAAGTCTGTTTTTAATAACATGAGCGCCCATTGACCATATTACGGGACGACCGTTTTTTCGTGCTTCTTTAATGCGTTCGATAAGTTCAGAAAAACCGTCTTCAGAGAATTCTTCGTGGGGCGTTACACCTGGCACCATAAGATTTTCAATAGTAACAAGGTTAGTTCTGATATTTGCATCGTAAGTTTTGATTTCAGAAAGGTCTAATTGAAGACTTCTGCCTTCGCCTAAAAATCTGGTATCCATTTTTATTCCTCCATCCAAGAAAAGATATCTTCGTTAAATTCATCAACAAGAGCGTGAGCATCGGCATTTGTAAGACGCACGATCTTTTGTTCATCCCATCCGCAAAGGTCTTTTTCGCTGGCACAGATTCCTAATGTAAGTGCACCTGCAACGTTTCCAAGTCGGATCTCAACGGGACCGTCACCGACAACTAAAAGTTCATCACCCTTATAGTTTTTCATAAGTTCTTTTAAGGTTGCTTCCTTTGAACAGTCTTCCGAGAAAGGTTTTGCACCTTCAATGGAGTCGAAGTAGTGTTTAACACCTAAAACTTCGGCTTCTTTTTTTACGTCAGCATCGTCAGTACCGCTGGCGGCATAAAGTTTTATGCCTTTTTCTTTAAGCACTTTAAGAAAATCTTCAGCACCCTTTATTAAAAATTTTTCTCTTTCACCGTTTAAGGCAAGATCGCGTTTTTTCATAACGCTTTCCATAAGTCTGCGATTATATTCCGCCTTATACTCCCAGGGATCAAGAGGAGTATCGCCTTGTAAAGCAACCTGCTCGCTGAGCCATTTCATTTGAAGAATGGTTTGGATGCCCGTTGACTGATCAATGAATTTTGCAACTTTCTCCTTAACGTTTTCGGTTTTTGAAAGATATTCTTCCATCATGGGACCCATAACGGTTTCCCAACCGCATCTTAAAGTGGAGATCGTACCGTCAAAATCAAAGATAGCGGCTGTAATTTTTCTTTTTGAGTGTTCTTTTAAAATTTTCATACAGATTATCCTTTCATAAAATAGTCTTCAAGCACCATGTTTGCAGGAGCGCACGCCCTGTCGTCAATCAAAGATTCTTCAACGGAGATATTGTGTGTTGAACGGGTAAAAGCATGTTTTTTTAAATTTTCTTCAATTATCGGCTTCAAAAAAGCAGTGCCCTCTTTTAATTGACCGCCTAAAATTATTTTTTCAGGCTCCATAAGATTTACAAAGGTAATTAAAGCGTGGGATAGCATTTCACCTTGATATTTTATTGCGTTAAGTGAAGCGGTTTCACCTTGACTTGCCCAAAAACACAGATCTTTATAGTCGCTTTTTCCTGCTGATTTCAGCGTGCGGCCGATGGAGGTATAAAGGCTGGCACAACCTACGTTTCCGCAGGAACATTTTTCCCCTTGAAAACTTAACGAAACGTGACCGATCTCACAGCCTGCACCGTTATGACCTTTAAATAATGCACCGTTTTTAATAAGGGCACCGCCAAGTCCGTGGTCGGCAAGAAGATATAAGAAGTTATCGTGTTCGCTTTTATTTTTCTCAAGTAAAGCAAGGGCGTTGGTATCTTTTTCAAAAAATACGGGAAGACCAAGCCTTTTTTCTATTTTCTCTTTTATGTTGAAATTTTTAAAAAGTTTAAGGTTGGGCGGATCAAGGATCAAGCCTTTTTCCTTATCTATAGGTCCGGGCGCGGAAATTCCCACGCCTAAAACGTCTTCTTTTTTGATTTTTTGAAAACTGTTTTCTATAAGATTGAGAGTTTCCTCTTCTGTCGATAAAAAGTTTATAAATTCTTTTTCTATAAGTTTTCCCGAAAAATCACAGACGCATAAAGTACAACCGTCACGGGTAATATCTATTCCGTAAGCGTAAAAAGATTTAACGTTAAGGTGGAGTAAGGTAGGTCGTCTGCCATTTGAAGATTTTACCACTGTTCCCTCAAAAATCAGATTTTCTTCTAAAAGTCTGTCAACGATTACCGAAACTGCCGATCTTGTAAGTCCCGTCTGTCGGGCGATTTCCGCTCGTGACATAGGATCTTTTCTTATCAGGCGCAAAACGTGGGAACTGTTTTGCTCTTTCATTAAAAGTGCGTTGTTGGCTTTAGTCATTGGCTACCCTCTCAAATAATTCGATGATTTCTTCTTTTGAGGCGCTTCCCGTTGTGTTTATTTTCTTTACGCATATGCTTGATGCAAGATTGCCAAGTGCTGCCGCCTCAAAAACCTGAGCACCCACTGAAAGGGCAAGTGAAAAGGCGGAAAGGAAGCAATCGCCTGCACCGCAAGTATCAACAGGGGGCAAAACTTTTACGCCTTCGGAAACTGTAAGAACACCGTTTTTATAAACTTGAACTCCCTTTGCACCTAAAGTCAAACATACATTAGAATTAGTTTTTTTGGAAAAAGCCTTTAATAGTTCAAGGTTGTTTTCACCATTTACAAGATCAGAACTTTCAACACCTATAGCACGGGCACACTCGATTTCATTGGGTTTTAAAATTGCGTTTTCAAATAAAGCGATTCTTGAACGGCTGTCAACTACCGTAAGAATGTTTTTTGCAATCTCGTTTACTGCTTTTCGAACTTTATCAGTTACACAACCAAACTCAAACTGATCGCTTACACATAAAACGTCAGCATTTTTTGTTGCGTTTTTAAGATTTTCAATTAAAATATCTTCAGTTTTTTCATCGATTTTATCAAAACTTTCAAAGTCGATACGGGGATCTTCAACCTCAAAACCAAGATATCCTTTGCGCATGGGCTTGCAATATGCATTGGTAATTCTGCCTTTTACTTCCGTAATATATTCCGTATTGATTCCTGCTTTTTCAAAACAGTTTTTAAGGCAGAAACCGCGCCAATCATCGCCGATTATGCCGATTGCAGAAACTTTATCCGATAAAGTTGCCATATTGTTTAAAGCATTTCCGCCAGCGCCGGGCGCCATTCTCTCTTCAACAACGGGCAAAGGGAAGTGGGGAGTTTCACGGGAAAGTACGCTTTTTGTCATATCACAGGACCAATAAACATCAAGGCACATATCCCCCAGTAAAACCGCCCTGGAATTTTTCATTTTATCAAGAATCTCAATGAGTCTTTTTTCTGTAAGTCCGTTAAAAGTTTTCATTTAAACACATCCTTTACAAATAGTATATACTATGACAGGGGAGTTTGTCAAATGATTTGACAAACTTGGCTATAAAAGATTTCCTTGATAAATTAAAAAGCGCTAAATCATTTGACAAAGTTGTATGTTTCAAAGTATAATATCATATTATATTGGAAAAATTTTGTTAAGGAGGTTTTTTCTATGAAAACTGATCTTGTAAAAGATATATATGCCTCTATGGAAACAAAGCACGTTACCGTTGCAGGCTGGGTGCGCACCATAAGAGCAAGCAAGGATTTTGGGTTTATTGAACTTAATGACGGTACAACACAGAAAAATATTCAGATCGTGTTCGACCGCAAAATAGATAACTTTGATATAGTTGAAAAGCAGAACGTTTCAGCATGCCTTATTATTGAGGGTGACGTTGTTCTCACACCCGAAGCACGTCAGCCCCTTGAGATTCATGCAACAAAAATTGATATTCACGGCACAAGTGAGCCTGATTTCCCCATTCAGAAGAAAAAACATTCTTTTGAATATTTAAGAACGGTTGCTCACCTTCGTCCCAGAACAAACACTTTTACCGCAGTGTTCCGTGTTCGTTCGGTTTTAACCTTTGCAATTCATCAGTTCTTGCAGGAAAACGGCTTCGTTTACGTTGCAACACCTTGTGTAACCGCCAGCGATTGCGAAGGTGCAGGTGAAGTTTTCCGTATTTCTACTATGGATGTTGATAATCCTCCCCGTACAGAGGACGGTGCAGTTGATTGGTCAAAGGATTTCTTTGGCAAGCAGGCTTTTATGACTGTTTCAGGTCAGCTTAACGTTGAGCCTTTCTGTTGGGGCTTCAGAAAAGTTTATACATTCGGTCCTTGCTTCCGTGCTGAAAACAGTAACACTCCCCGTCATGCCGCAGAGTTCTGGCAGGTTGAGCCTGAAATGGCATTTGCCGATCTTAACGATCTTATGGATACCATTGAAGCACTTTCAAAGTACGTTATTAAGTACGTTCTTGAACATTGTCCCGATGAACTTAACTTCTTTGATAAGTTTATGGAAAAAGGTCTTATCGAAAAACTTAATCACACCGTTGAAAGCGATTTTGCACGCATAACGTATCGTGAAGCCTTGAAGATCCTTAACGAGTCCGGCGAACATTTCGATATTCCTGCAGAATGGGGCACAGGCATCCAGACCGAGCATGAAAAATATCTTGCTGACGTTGTTTTCAAGCGTCCCGTTTTCGTTACTGATTATCCCAAGGAGTGCAAGAGTTTCTATATGCGCCTGAATGATGACAACGAAACCGTTGCTGCAACAGACCTTCTTTTCCCCGGTCTTGGCGAAATCGTTGGCTCATCACAGCGTGAAGAACGTTATGACGTTTTAATGAAGCGTATTGATGAACTTGGTCTTAACCCTGACGATTATTCCTGGTACATGGATCTTCGTAAGTATGGCTCATGCCAGCACAGTGGTTTCGGTATGGGTGTTGAGCGTATGATGCGCTACATTACCGGTATGGAAAATATTAGAGATGTTATTCCTTATCCTAGGACTCCTAACTCCGCCGAATTCTAATCCAAAGCGTGACAAATCCGCACAAACATACCCCTTCCAATCTGGAAGGGGTATTTCCATTGTTAGGTTGCGGTATAAGTGCGCAGTTACTTACGTTTCGGTAAGCGCCTTTGCACTTAACCGCACCTGCCTTGGCTTGTGCGGTTTGTCGCACTTTGGCGAGCGCGAGAATTCCCCGAAATCAACCCCTTGCATTTGCAAGGGGTTTTTCTGTGTTACGGACGGGATAAAAACTCGGTCATTTACGTCTTTGTAAACTCCCTCGCTTTTACCCATCCGTGCCTTGAATTTCGGGTTTTCTCGCACTCTTGAGTTGTGCGGTTTGTCGCACTTTGACGAGCGCGAGAATTCTTCGGCTTTAATCACTTATTCACCTGATTTCCAAGCCTTTTTGCACTGCTTAGTACGAAATAAAGCCCTTGTAAATGCAAGGGCTTTTTCTGTGTTACGGACGGGATAAAAACTCGGTCATTTACGTCTTTGTAAACTCCCTCGCTTTTACCCATCCGTGCCTTGAATTTCGGGCTTTCTCGCACTCTTGAGTTGTGCGGTTTGTCGCACTTTGGCGAGCGCGAGAAATCCCCGAAAACAACCCCCTTGCAAAAGCAAGGGGGTTGTTCTGTCTTTTATTATAAAATTAGTCATTAACCTTTAATCCTTTTAAAGAAAAGATATTTTTAATATTTTCAATCTGCTCGTTTGTGGGCGGATCGACTTTGGGCATAGTGTTTTTAAGTGAAAGAGCATCGTATTTTGAACCTGAAAAATTGTGGTAAGATAAAATATCAACGCTCTCAATATTGTTGAATTTTGATACTTTTTCTGCAATCTGTTCGGCTTCAAAATCGTTATAAGTGGGGATTACCGGATAACGGATAATAACTTTTTTATTGTGCTTATCTAAAAGTGAAAGATTATCCCATATAAGCTTATTTGATTTGCCTGTGCATTTAATGTGGGTTTCCTCAGAAAATGCTTTAATATCATATAAAAATATGTCAGTATAGGGCATAACCTTTAAAAAAGCGCTTTCAGGCACGTAACCGCAGGTGTCAATGGCGGTTTGAATATTTTCTTCCTTTAATTTTTTTAAAAGTTCGCTAACAAAATCTGCCTGTATCAGACATTCTCCACCCGAAACGGTTATTCCGCCACCTGAGGTTTCGTAAAAATCCTTGTCTTCTATAAGAACATTGAAGGCTTCATCTACAGTCATTTCGTTACCGAAAAGGGTAATGGCATCGTTAAAGCAGACTTCTGCACATTTTCCGCAAAGAACGCATTTATCACGGTTGATTTTTCTATCACCAAAAAGTTGAGCAGAATTGTTGCAAACACTTTCGCACCTTTTACAAGAAATACATTTGTGGGCGTATAGCGCGATCTCTTTTTTATATGATATGCCCTCAGGGTTATGGCACCACAAGCAATCTAAGGGACAACCTTTCATAAAAAGAGTTGTGCGGATGCCCGGCCCATCGTGAACGGCAAACTTCTTTATGGCAAAAACGAATCCTAACATAAATTCTCACTTTGCAGGATAAATTCGTCCTGCTCCTTTTTTGTTAAATCATTAAATAAAACGTTCCAACCGCATAAGCGCACCTGAAGCGTTTTGTGATTTTCGGGATTTTTTTGTGCATCCTTTAATGTTTCGGGGTTTAACACGTTATACTGAATGGCGAACCCACCCTTTTTCATAAAGGTGTCAAGGGTCGCCTTAATGATCATTGCGCCCTCTGCACCTGAAACTTGCGTGTGGTTTAAGGAAAGATCAAGCACCGTGCCATCGGGAACGAGAGTGTTATCAAGCTTTGTTGCAGAAAGAATGTGTGCCGTTGCACCTTTTCTATCGCAAGCGTTTGTTGCACAAAGGTTTTTTGAAAGAGGTTCTAAAGCAAGTCTGCCATCAGCGGATGCTCCCGTTTTTTCGCCAAATTGCATTCTGAAATCAATTGACCAAGTGCCTCCACGGTATGTTCCGCCGTGCCCGTTTTCTCGACCATTGATATTTTTTAATGCAAAATCGGTTATTTCACGGGCAAGAGCATCGACCTCATCAATATTATTGCCGTATTTGGGCAATGAAAGAGCGTAGTGCCTTAAGTCTTCATATCCGTTCCAATTATTTTTAAGAATATCCCTAAGCTCTTCTAAGGTTACTTTCTT
>JAZULU010000129.1:0-19209 GCA_045603265.1 Clostridia bacterium | reverse complement strand
AACACAACTCTTGTTCATATAGAACAAGATAACAAATATCTTATGCTTCACAGAATAAAAAAGCAAAACGACATAAATAAGGATAAGTGGATCGGCGTTGGCGGAAAGTTTTTGGAAAACGAAAGTCCGGAAGAATGTGCTGTTCGCGAAGCCTTTGAGGAAACGGGGCTTTTTCTTAATTCTTTGGAATATAAAGGTATAGTAACCATTGTTCCCGATAACTGTGAGGGCGAATATATGCACATATTCGTTTCAAAAGATTTTTCGGGTTTCTTGAAAGATTGCGACGAAGGCGAACTTCAATGGGTGGAAAAAGAAAAAATATATTCTCTGCCTATCTGGGAGGGCGATAAGATCTTCTTGCGTTTATTAGAAGAAAATGCACCGTTTTTCTCATTAAAACTTGAGTACACGGGCGACAAACTTACAAAAGCAACGCTGAACGGAAAAGTTATTTAACAAAAAAGCACAACGATTTTTTCGCTGTGCTTTTTTTTATTTGATTGCCGTTGAACTGTTTAACAGAACTGTGCTGTATAAAAATAACACATCGGCATTTTCAAAGTTTACAAAGTTTCCGATATAAGAGGGATGAATATATCTTAAATCCACAAGAACGGTTTTTGAGTAACCTTCTGCAAGCAACGGTGCTATTGATGAGCCAAAGGAATCGCGGAAGATTATTAAAGTTTTGCCCGAAGTATTTTGGGGATTTTCAATGGTGATTATAGGCTGATTTCCCGATAAGAAAAATTCATAGGGATCTTTGCTTTCTGCCTTAGTCATATCGTAAACGCCATTTGCACCGGTAACTTTATAATTATCTATCCTGTCATTGGTGAGATAAGTTATGGTGTCAGGCTCAACTTTAAGTGCCGACTGCCCCGTCCACACACCGAAAAATTCCGTATCAAGAACGTTTTCCTTATACTCACCGCTTATATTTGTTCCCATTGAGGTTGCTATTTTTTCAGCCACATCAACGATTTTATTCTGACGCCAATGGGTATCTGTAAAATAGTAGTCATCTTCTGAAAGAAGATCCCCCACTTTAATGGGTGTTGCAAAGGTAAGATTATCGTGCATATACTTTTCAAAAAGATCGTAATCCATTTTAAGTTCTGCAAGATACTTGTTTTTATCGGGAATCATTGCAAAATACACTTTGTTATTTTTTGTCAGATATAAGTTATTTACGTTGTTAAAACGGTCTATCGCATGATCTGCCATATGCTTTTTCATGGGATATTCAAGTTTGGAAATATGTCCGTTTTTATAGTAAATGTTGTTATTTTCATCTTGCAAGAACACATAATATTTTGAATAAGCCTTAATGCTTCGCCACATATCCCTTAAAGGGAATCTATCTGTAGTGTAATTTTCAAAATCGCTTGCAAACTGTCCGCTTGAAATGTTTTCCAAGTTCACTTCCGGAAACTTTTCAAGTTGACGGCGTTCGCTTTCAGAAAAGTCCGGCGTTTTTATAAAAAAGCAACAAAAGGAGAATATCAAGATGAAAAGTGCTGATACAATTACGTTTATATAATCTTTCATATTGCCTCCTTAAAATCTGAAATATAAGAACGGACTAAATGAGCCGTCAACAAGATACGCGGTAACCATAATGAGCAATAAAAGAATCACGATAGGTTCCAGGTACTTAAATGTCTTTACTTTTCCTGCAACCGTTTTAGGCAGAGGTGTTGAGCCTATAAGCGCTATAACAAGAACGAATCCATAGTTTTTAAGGTAATAAACCGTTTCATTGGAAATCAACGGATAGTCGCCAACGCCAATCATTCCGCCAAGATAGGTACCAACCTCATTTAACGAAGTTGCATTGAAAATTACAAAACTTACAAGAATTGCAAGAATCACATAAATTCTGCCTATCACCTTTGATTTTTCAAGTTTTTTGAGGAAGAACACTTTTTCAACAACCAAAAGAACTGCAAAATACAGTCCCCAAATAATGAAATTCCAGTCCGCGCCGTGCCAGAAACCGGTAAGCATCCATACAACGAAAATGTTAAAAAACATTCTCCATTTTTTTACTCGTGAGCCACCCATGGGAATATATACATAGTCCCTGAACCATGAGCCAAGGGACATATGCCATCTGCGCCAGAATTCGGTAATGCTTTTTGAAATAAATGGATAGTTGAAGTTTTCAATATAATCAAAGCCCAGTATTTTGCCAAGACCGATAGCCATATCGCTATAGCCTGAAAAATCCAAGTAGATATGAAGCGAAAATGCTATTGCATATATCCAGAAAAAGGCTACGCTTTTATCTTCCGACTGCTTGAACGTTTCGCAAAGTGCGCCTAAAACATCAGCAATAAGCACCTTTTTAGCAAGACCTAACACGAATCTTCTTATACCCAAAGATACTTTTTCAATGGAATGGGTACGGTTTTTAAGTTGAAGTACCACGTCGCTGTAACGAACGATAGGTCCTGCAATAAGTTGCGGAAAAAGGGCAATATAGCAGGCAAGATCAATAAAGTTCTTTTGTGCAGGCACGCTTCCGCGGTAAACGTCAATATTATAACTTAAAAGTTGGAAAGTATAAAAACTTATACCTATAGGCAATGCCACATTCAAAAGAGGAATGGAAAGTCCCGTTACAAGATTGATGTTTTCAATAAAGAAATCAACGTACTTAAAGTAGCCTAAAAAGCCAAGACTCAGTACTACCGCCAACGCCATAAATATCTTTTTGTATTTTTGGAACTTTTCCGTCAAAATACCTAAAATATAACCGAAAAAAACGGTTATCATCATAAGTATTACAAGGCGAGGCTCACCCCAAGCGTAGAAAATAAGACTTGCAACAAGCAGGGTGAAATTCTTTAATTTTTTAGGTGTGAGAAAATAAAGAAGCAACACACACGGTAAAAAATAAAACAGAAATGGAATTCCTGAAAAAAGCATTTAAAACTCCTTAAAAATCGGCACGGCTTTTTGCCGTGCCGAGAATTATTTAAGTAAAATTATATTATTCAGCAGTTACTTCGCCAACTGTTTCGCCGTCATAAGCGGGAAGTTCGCCTTCAACGCCCATGTCGCCATCGATGCCCATATCGCCATCAACACCCATATCGCCTACGCCGTTATCAGTTTCAGGTGTTTCAAAATTTCTGGGGCACATAAGGAAAAATACTACGTTGCCTTCATTTTCAACGATAAGTTCTTCTGCCTCAACGCTGATCTGCCAACGAAGGTTTGCGTTGTCCTTTAAAGTTGTTTTGAAAGCATTAACATCTGCGCCGTCTTCAAGAACAAAGATGTAACCAACAAAGGGAATTGAGCCCATCATAGGACCAAACATAACGCCTTCTTTAAAGCCTTTGATCTCAGCGTTATCAAAACCGTTAAGATAGCCTTCTTCAACAGAAATTGCACCGCTCATAAACTGGATAACTTCATTTTGGAGAAGTCTTTCTGCAATTTCCTGTGCAGTACCTGAATGATCAGCCTTAAAATCTGCATAGATCTTTTCGCCAACTGTTTCGGGAGTTTTTGCTTCCTCAGTAGGTGTAGGTGTGGGAGCCTCATTCTGTGAGCCTGCTTCACCGCAAGCAGCAAAGCCAAGTACAAGTACAAGTGTAAGTAATAATGCGATAATTTTTTTCATTTTTATTTCTCCTTTTTAATTATATACTGTGAATTTTCATATATAAGAGTAAGTTTTGTTACTCCTTTTTTATCAGAGATCTTCATTTCTTGGGGAAATTCAAGTTCTTCTAAGACCCACAAGAACTCGCCTTGCTGTGAAAGCGTTATTTTGTCGCTTTCCTTATCAAGAAAAACAATTTTTCCGCCTGAAACGCTTATCTCTGTTTCTTCCTTTACATCCAGTTCAAATTTTACTGACAGAAAAGTGCTTCGTGCCATTTTGTTTTCGTTTAAAACTACGGCATCATTTTCTAAAACTATACCGTCAACTTTGATAGTTGCCTTTTGCGGCATAAAAAAAGCACCCAGCATCAATACGCACACAAGACACGCGGCAATAACCGCCCAGGAATAGTTTTTCCGTTTTGCTTTTATTTTATTATAAAGCGCATCCGGTGCTTTTATACTGTTGTAGGCATTTATCTGCCTTTCATCAAACATTTTACTGCTCCTTTTTTAATATTTCCTTCGCCCGCAAAATCCGCATTTTTACCGCTGAAAGTGATATTTCAAGAATGTTTGCAACTTCTTCTTGGGAATATCCTTCAAGATAATGTAAAACTACTGCTTCGCGATGAGTATCAGGCAACTTTTCAAGAAGTTCAGCCACTTCAAGAAAATCTTTGTTATCGTGGCTCTGAACACCTAACGCCTCATCAAGGGGCAGGTGAAGACGAACTTTTTTACGCCTTATAATATCGTTACACCTATTTATCGTCGCACGGACAAACCATGCTTTTTCATGGACTTCATCGTTAAAATCAGGAGTTTTTGACATAAAATTCAAAAACACGTCCTGCACCGCATCCTGGGCATCATGATCATTAAGAAGCCTACCCAAAGCCAGACGATATAACGAATCACCATATTTACGATATATTGCATCAATATCGATTTTTCGTGTTCTGAAAAGGTGCAATTTTTCGTCCTCCTGAATATAAACGCTTGAGAAAATAAAAAAGTCACATTATTTTTGAAAAATTTTTCAAAAAGATTATACCACACTTTTCCATATAGGGCAATACAGTAAAAAAAGCAAAAGGAGAGCACGAATTTCGTGCTCACCTTTTTATTTTTCCAAAAAATCACATTCTTTTATATTGCCGTCTGTGATCTTAACCGTTTTGATTTCATAGGGGTTAAGTGAAAATGCACCGTCGGCTTTTAATATCTCGCTGTTAAGGTTTATGTTTGTCGGGTAATTAAAGGGGTTAAACAATCTTACGATATACCCGTTTTCCGCCTTTTTAATTGCCGAAACCTCAATTTCATCGCCTGTTGCGGTTAAAAGATTTTTAACTTTATCTTTTCTTTCATTGGGGTAAACGGAAACAGACATAGGTCTTTCATTAAAAATCTGCGCTCTTTGTGCAATCTCGATTTCAGCATCCTTACCGCCAACGAGCATAAACTCATAACTTCTTTCACCAAGATCCATATGCAAACTATATCTGTCATTGGGAATGATAGGTCTGTCATTTATTGGGTGCGCGCAGTAACTTGCTGAGCGCAAAAGTGAAAGATAGATGGTTTCATCTTCCTTTGAGAATCCGTAAGTTCCGTTATTTATAATGCCAAGTGCGTTTTCGTCATTTTTAATATAAACGTACTTCTGTGCGCAGTTTTCCATGGTGTTTTTCTCAAATTTTTCAACACCGTAAGAAACCTGACCGAACACTTTTCCGTCATTTATATTTGCAGGAAGTGAAAGTTTTACCATTCTTTGCGTTTCATTCCATATAACGTTGACCGCAATTTTTATTGCCGTATCTCTTTCCGATAAAGTGTATTTTATTATTGCCTTAGAATCCTTATATTTAAGAATCGATTCAACACTATTACGCACGGCACCGCTTTCAATGGGATGTACTGCCTCAAGATTTCCCCCGATACCTGCAAAGGCTTTTACTTCTTCAGAAGTCATGATCTTAAATTCGCCGATCTTTTCGGGGAAAGAAATAACGTTCATACCCCAAGGATCGCAATCATCGTTATAAACCTGAAGTTCGCAAGCGCCCTTTAAAAGTTCAATTCCGTCAACCTTATAACTTTCAATAAATCCCGTTTTCTTGCTGATCTTAGCAAAAACTCTTTCATTTTCAAGATAGAAGTAATTTTCATCGTTTTTAACTTCCGCTTTGGGGCGTGCAGGAACTTTTATAAAACCGCAATCAAAACGATTCATCTGCATAGGCTCAAGAGTTCCGTGGAACACCACTTTTTTGCGCCAGTCAAGATTAAGATTACTGCGTTCCTTTTCGCTTTGAGTCGGCAGAAGTTCCCCGTCTTTATACACTTTGGGATAGGAAAATTCTTCCGCCCAGTTTTGATCCCAAAGCATCATTTCACATTCAAAATCGCCTTCGATCTTATAGGGATGGGGGTTATATATCATTATGGGAATCTTATCTTCTTCAAAGGTTTTCTGCCCCGAAGTAAGGCTTACAAAAGCCTTTAATCTTATGCGTGAAAGAATTTCCATGCCATGATAAATTTTGCGGAGTGCCACTTCTTCACCTTCCCTTATAGAAGTGCCTGGCAATAAATCGTGGAACTGTACCGTGTTCATATCGTGGATGGCTTCGTTAATTTCTTTTTCAGGATATTCCATTAAACCGTTGGCGCAAGCGGAAGCGCACATTTTCTCCGTCATAAAGAGCATATTTTCAAGTTGGCGGTACTGCTGTTTTACGCGGATCATACTTGTGTAGCAACCAACCATCGCCGGGTTAAGTTCACCAAAAAATTCAGGGATATCCTTCTTTTTAACTTCTTCAAAATATTCTTCGGGTGTTGAATGAATAAGTTCTACTCCCTCTTTTTTACACTCTTTTTGAAGTTCAGCGATCATATCAAGATCTTTTTTTGAAGGACCGCCGCCATGGTTGCCTACGCCCCACAAGCACAGTTCAATATCATTTTCCTTGCACTTATCAATAACTGTTTTTATCTTTTCGGTGGCTCTGCCCTTAGGCGAGTTATATGCACCCGTTCTTCTTGCGTAAACATATGAGCCGTCAAAGCCAACCCACTTAAATTCTTCAGCAGGCAAAGTTAACTGTGATTTATATGGGCGCATAAAAAGATAACTGTCAAAACCGCACTTTTTCATTATCTGAATGAGTCCGCGATTATGACCGAATGGATCAAAATTTATAGCCGTTGTTGGTGTTTTATCAAATTTTTCTTTAAAATATTCCCTACCTGATTGAATCTGGCGAATAAGTGCTTCTCCGGAGGGCATATTACAATCGGGTTGAAGATGCCAACCGCCCATTATATGCCACTTGCCTTCTTTTACAAGTTCTTGAATTTCTTTAAAAAGTTCAGGCTCATATTCTTCGACCCATTGATAGAGCAAAACTTCATTATGATTAAAAACAAAGCCATCATATTCCCTGCAAAATTTTGCCGCAATTCTGAATGTGGAAAGAGTTTCCGCAGCACCTTCTTCCCACTCCCATTGCCAAACGGGATCAAGATGTGCATTACATAATAAAAAGACCTTTTTCATAGAAAAAACACCTCCGTTTTCGCCATTATAACAGATTCACACTCACTTTGCAATAGTTAATTAATTATAAAAAAACAGTTGCAAAAATATATATAATATAGTATAATTGCTTTGTATTGAATATTTGCGCTGTGAAAAAGAGGAGTACGAAAATCACTGTATTTAAAGAGAGCACTTCATTGGCTGAAAAAGTGCAATATAAATTTTCGGAAGGTAGCTTGGGAGCGTTTTGGGTGAACTTTTTAGTAGTCCAAACGGTAAGGTGACCGTTATATCCCATAAAGTGCCGAGAGTAATCTTTCGGAATTAAGGTGGTACCGCGTTTTGAATTTTAACGTCCTTTTTTAAGGGCGTTTATTTTTTTAAGGAGATTTTTTATGAAAGAGATCGCAAAACAATACGATCCCAAACAAGTTGAGGATCGACTTTACAAACATTGGATGGAAAAAGGCTATTTCCATGCAGAACCCGATAAAAACAAAAAGCCTTTCTCAATAGTAATGCCCCCGCCAAACATTACCGGTCAGTTGCACATGGGTCATGCTTTAGATAACATGATGCAGGATGCAATTATCCGTTTTAAACGTATGCAGGGATATTCTGCACTTTGGGTTCCCGGAACAGACCATGCAAGTATCGCAACGGAAGTTAAGATTGTTGACGCTATGGCAAAAGAAGGTCTTAAAAAGGAAGATTTAGGCAGGGAAAAATTCCTTGAGCGCGCCTGGGACTGGAAAAAACAGTACGGCGGCAGAATTGTTGAACAGTTAAAGAAGTTAGGCTCTTCCTGCGATTGGGAAAGAGAACGCTTCACCATGGACGAAGGCTGTTCAAAGGCAGTTACGGAAGTTTTCGTAAAACTTTACGAAAAGGGTCTTATCTACCACGGTTCAAGAATCATCAACTGGTGTCCTGAATGTAAGACCGCTCTTTCCGATGCTGAGGTTGAATATGAGGAGCAGGCTTCACATCTTTGGCATATGCGCTATTATACTCCCGACGGTAAAGATTCCATTACCGTTGCAACAACACGTCCTGAAACTTACATGGGCGATACTGCAGTTGCCGTTCACCCCGACGATGCACGTTACACCCATTTAGTTGGCAAGACTGTTGTTCTTCCTTTAATGAACAGAGAAATTCCTATTGTTGCCGACAAATACGTTGAAATGGATTTCGGTAGCGGTGCAGTTAAGATCACACCTGCCCACGACCCCAACGACTTTGAAGTTTCACTTCGCCACAACTTACCCGTTATCCGCGTTATGAACGATGACGGTACTATTAACGAAGACGGCGGAATTTTTGCAGGTCTATCCCGCGAAGAAGCAAGAAAAGCCGTTGTTGAAAAACTTACCGAATGTGGCTCACTTATTAAGACAGAAGATTACTCACACAACGTTGGCACTTGCTACCGTTGTCACAGCGCTGTTGAGCCTATAATTTCAAAGCAGTGGTTTGTAAAGATGGAAAGTCTTGCAAAGCCGGCACTTGAAGCAGTTCGATCAGGCGAAACAAACTTCGTTCCCGACAGATTCTCAAAAATTTACTATAACTGGCTTGAAAATATCCGTGACTGGTGCGTTTCCCGTCAGCTTTGGTGGGGTCACAGAATTCCCGCTTACTATTGCGAAAAGTGCGGTGAAACTCACGTTGCCCGTGAGATGCCCCAAAAGTGTTCAAAGTGCGGTCACACCGTTTTAGTTCAGGATGAGGATGTTCTTGATACATGGTTCTCATCTGCCCTTTGGCCTTTCTCAACACTGGGCTGGCCTGAAAAAACAGAAGAACTTTCATATTACTACCCCACCAGTGCTTTGATCACCGGCTATGATATTATCTTCTTCTGGGTTGCAAGAATGATGTTCTCAGGTCTTGAACAGATGGGTGATGTTCCCTTTAAGACAGTTCTTATTCACGGTATCGTTCGCGATTCCCAGGGCAGAAAAATGTCCAAGAGTCTTGGTAACGGTATCGATCCCCTTGAAGTTATTGATAAATACGGCGCAGATGCTTTGCGTTTCTCCCTTGCATCAGGCAACTCCCCCGGAAACGATATGCGTTTTTATTGGGAAAAGGTTGAGGCTTACCGCAACTTTGCCAACAAGATCTGGAATGCTTCACGTTTCGTAAAGATGAACGTTGACGATCTTGATCTTCCCGAAATTTCAACTCTTGATCTTGACGAAAGCGATAAGTGGATCTTGGCAAAATACAATAAACTTGTTGAAAGCGTTACAAAGAGTTTTGAAAACTACGAACTTGGTATTGCCGCACAAAGTCTTTACGATTTCATCTGGTCAGAATATTGCGACTGGTATATCGAACTTACCAAACCCCGTCTTTACGGCGAAGATGAAAAGGCTAAACTTACCGCTTGCACAGTTTTAAATTATGTACTTGCAAATACGTTAAAATTGCTTCATCCCCTTATGCCCTTTATCACCGAAGAAATTTGGACTTCACTTCCCAATGCAGGTGAAAGTATCATGATCTCTTCATGGCCCGAATATGACGAAAAACTTGATTTTGACACCAAGAATTTTGAAGCCGTTGTTGATATCATTAAAAGCGTAAGAAATATCCGTACCGAAATGAACGTTCCCCAGAGCAAGAAAACGGAAATTTTGATTAAGACCGATCTTAATATGGCTTCTTCCAGCGCATATATTGAAAAACTTGCTTCATCAAGCAAGGTAACATTTATAAACGAAAAGCCTCTTGATGAAGATAACTATGCGTCAGTTGTAACGGGAAGCGCACAGTGCTATATTCCCATGGGCGAACTTGTTGATATTGAAAAAGAACTTGACCGCTTAACAAAGGAAAAGGCAACCATTGAAAGCGAGATCAAGCGTGCAGAAGGCAAACTGAACAATCAAGGTTTTATTGCAAAAGCACCTCAGAAACTTGTTGACGAGGAAAAGGCTAAACTTGAAAAATATACAGATATGCTTAATAAAGTTTGCGAACGCCTTAACTCACTTGGTGCAAAATAATGGGACTTCTTCCTACAGCGCGATTTGATCGTCTTAATAATATCCCAACAGAATTTTTAAAGGAAAATCAGGTAAAACTGGTTTTCCTTGATATGGATAATACCCTTGCCCCATGGCACTCTGATCGTGTGCCCGAAGAATTTTATCCTTGGGTAGAAAATATAAAAAAGCAAGATATTACCGTTGCCCTTTTAACAAATTCAAAGGGTTCAAATGCCGATTCCATCGGCAAAAAACTTGATATTCCCGTATATAAAAATGCAAAAAAGCCTTTTATAAAACCTACGAAAGACCTTATAAAGAAATTAGGTTTTGTACCTGAAAACGTGCTTTTTGTGGGAGATCAACTTTTTACCGACATTTCCCTTGCCAACAAAATAAAGGCAAAAAGCGTCTTAACCGTTCCGTTAGAAAACCGCGAATGGTGGTGCACGAAAGTATTTAACCGTACCCGTGAAAAACTTGTGTGGAGATTTCTTTTTAAATAAAAAGGTGTTGTTATGAATCCGTTATTACCTGATGAATATTTTATTCCCGACGTTGAAGCAAGAGTAATGCCTGATAAAAGATTGTACCTTTACGGCTCCATTGACGTTTCAGGCCGCGGAGATTACTGCGGACACTTACATTACTGTTTTTCAACTTCCGATATGGAAAATTGGGCGGAGCACGGAATTATTTTCCGCAATGATAAAACTTTTCAGGGTATTCCCTGGAGTCCCGAAACTCCTTTATATGCTCCCGATGCCATTGAAAAAAACGGCAAATACTATCTTTACGTTTGCGGAAGCAGAAACGAAGAGGGCGTTGCAGTAGGCGAATCTCCTTTAGGTCCCTTTTCACAAGCCAAAAGAATAGAAATTGCCGATGGCGACGGTATTGATCCTGCCGTTTTCGTCGATGATGACGGTCAAGGCTATTTATTCTGGGGACAGTTTTCTCTTCGCGGTGCAAAATTGACTGATGATATGCAGTCCATCGTTCCCGAAAGTCTTACAAAGGATATTATTACCGAATGGGAACACGGCTTTCATGAGGGCGCAAGCATAAGAAAGCGCGGAAACAAATATTACATGGTCTATACCGATATTTCCCGCGGCAAGGCAACTTGTATGTCCTATGCAATGGCAGATTCTCCTTTAGGACCTTATAAAAAATGCGGTGTTATCATTGATAACATCTACTGTGATCCCGAAACATGGAACAACCACGGCTCAATAAATGAGTTTAAGGGACAATGGTACGTTTTCTATCACCGCGCCTCACAAAACAAATTAACTTGCCGCCGTGTTTGTGCCGAGCCTATCTTCTTTGATGAAAACGGTCTTATAAAAGAGGTTGAGCAAACTTCCCAAGGCGCTTCAAAACCCATAAAGGCATCTTCGGTTATTTCCGCAAGGCGTGCCTGCCGTGTTATGAAAAGTGCTTACGTTGCACTTCAGGATGATAAAGAAGTTCTGGTTTCAACGGGCAAAAATCATTGGGGCGTAAAGGACTGGGCAGAATATAAATATCTTCAGTTTGACTCTGAAAATCGAATTCACGTCTGCGTTTCGGGCAAAGGCAAAATAACTGCCGTAGCAGAAAACAACGAAACAGTTGCAACGGTTGAATTTGATTCTTCCGACTATACTTATTTTTCTTCCGATTCAAAAGTTTTAGAGGGTGTTCACCCCTTATGGCTTTTCCTTGAGGGCGAATTTACCCTTTCTGAGTTCCATTTCTCAAAAAAATAACTTGATAATAAACTTTTTTATATACAAATCTTTAAAAATATGGTATTATATTACAGGTGATATATATGCTTGATAATTTTTTGAAAACTTTTCCTGAAACTCAGGGATGCGTAATATCAAATCCTGCCGATATTTTTTATATTACAGGTTTTTATTGTGTTGATGCTCTGGCTTTATTTTCAAAAGAAACCACTCTTTTGACGGACAGCCGTTATACCGTTGCTTCAAAGGAAGCAAACTGCAAAGCAAACATCGTTGGCAGTTATATTGACGGTGTTATTGAAGAAGCAAAAAAACAAGGCATTACCTCTTTGGGAATTCAGGAAGATTATTTAACTGCTTCCGATTATATTAAGTTAGTTAATGCAGGCTTTAAATTAACAGAAACAAAAGGCTATTTCACTTCCGTTCGCTGTTCAAAAACAGAAAGCGAAATTGAAAAGATAATAAAGGCCCAGGAAATTACCGATAAGGCTTTTACCGAAATTTTAAATTTCATCAAGCCCGGCGTTACCGAAAAAGAAATAAGAATGAAACTTGAATATCTCTTACTTTCTTTCGGTGCTGATGCCATTGCCTTTGATTCCGTTGTTGCATCAGGTATAAACGGTGCAAAGCCTCACGCAGTTCCCAGCGACAAGAAAGTCGAGAATGGTGAGTTCGTTACACTTGATTTCGGTGCAAGGCTCGGTAACTACGATTCAGATATGACTCGTACCGTTGCCGTTGGTGATATTACTCCCGAAATGGAAAAAATCTACAACGTTATTTTAGAGGCTCACGATGCAGGTCGTGACGTTTTAAAAGCAGGCATTTCAGGCTTTGATGCCGATAAAGCCGCTCGTGACGTTATTGTAAAAGCAGGCTACGGTGAATATTTTGCCCATTCTTTAGGTCATGGCGTTGGTATTGAGATTCACGAATCTCCCCGTTTAAGCCAAAAATCCACCGATATTTTAAAAGTGGGCGATATCGTTACAGTTGAGCCCGGTATTTACATCGAAGGTTTCTGCGGTGTAAGAGTGGAAAATATGTACGCAATTACCCGTGACGGTTATAAAAATTTAACTGCCTCGGATAAAAAACTAATAAAATTATAATAATAATTTAGGAGGAAACTCAAAATGATTACAGCAGGTGAATTCAGAAAGGGTATTACAGTAGAAATTGACGGCAACGTTTATATTATCGTTGACTTCTTACACGTTAAGCCCGGTAAAGGTGCCGCTTTCGTTCGCACAAAGATCAAGAACGTTATGACAGGTCAGGTGCTTGAACGTACTTTCAACCCCAACGAAAAGTATCCTTTAGCACACATCGAGCGCAAGGAAATGCAGTATCTTTACAATGACGAAGGTCTTTACTACTTCATGGACAACGAAACCTATGAGCAGATCGCTCTTGATAAGGAATCAGTTGATTCAGCTCTTCCCTATCTTAAGGACAATCTTGAGGTTACAATCAAATTCTACAAGGGCGCAGCCTTCTCAGTTGAAGCACCTAACTTTGTTGAATTTGAAATTATCGATGCTGAACCCGGTGTTAAGGGTGATACAGCAACTAACGTTACAAAGCAGGCTACTATTGAAACCGGCTACAAGGTAAACGTTCCCCTTTTCGTAAACATCGGCGACCGTATCAGAATCGATACCCGTACCGGCGAGTATATGGACCGCGTATAATTTATTATTCGGAGGTTTATTATGTCAGTAGAAAATAAGGTTGAATATCTTAAGGGTCTTGCAGAAGGTCTTGAGATTTCAAAGGACACCAAAGAAGGCAAGCTTTTACTTGCTATCATTGATACTCTTGAAGAGATCGCATATGAACTTGAAGATGCAAACGATGAACTTGAATCATTGGGCGAATATGTTGAAGAACTTGATGATGATCTTTTAGAACTTGAAGAGTATATCTATGATGATGAAGACGATTGCGATTGCTGCGATTGCTGTGATTGTGATGACGATTGTGATTGCGATTGCTGCTGCGATTACGATGACGATTGTGATTGCGACTGTGATTGTTGCGAATGTGATTGCGACGATGAATTCGAGTATGATGAGTATGTTTGCCCCGATTGTAAGGAAACCATTTCTTTCTCAGGCGAATTTGACGAGGAAGAACTTGTTTGCCCCAACTGCGGTGCAAAACTTGAAGAAGCTTAATATTTAAGAATTAAACAAAAACTGTGCAGAAAATTCTGCACAGTTTTATTTTTTACAGTATTTTTTAAATCATTACTCTAACACTATGCTCACCCTTTGAGAAAGAGTGTACTGCCCCATCAGGCAAAATAAGGGTAACGTTGCGCTCAGTATAGAAGTTATAAACAACAGTATCATCCTCAACGCACCACTGGGTAATTATATCGCCGTAAACAGACTTAAAATGTGCCTTAAACGTGCCTAACTCTTTAATGAACGTGGGTCGCAAAACGATGTGCGAAAAACCCGGTGTTGATTCACGGTAGCGGATACCGCCCAAATACTCAAACATCCAGCCAACAATAGTACCGTAGGCAAAGTGATTCATGCTAATACTGTTCGCATCGGCTTTATCGTAAAGACCGATCCAACTTTCCGGCAAGGAATTAAGTCCCTTCATCATATTTTTCCATGAGGGATATTTATCACGATCAAAAAGCATAAAAGCAGTATCTTTATATCCGTAATCGCAAAGGATCCCCAAAAGATAGCGCGTGCCGATAAATCCCGTGGTAAGATGTCCTTCTTTTAAGATCATGTTATTTAATTTTTCCGCCATCAGTTTTTCTCTGTGAACTGGCACAAGACCGAAAGCAAGAGGAATGACAATGGATGACTGTATCTGCGGTTTGTAATCGTTTATCTCCGTATCAAAGAATTTTTCGTTAAAAGCATCAACGGCAGGCTCGATCATCGAAGCAAATTCATCGCTTGTTTTATAATCGCCTAAAGTTTCCGCTATTTGAGCAACAACTTTAAGCATATGACAATAATAACAACAAGTAAAGAAATATTTATCAAGCACCAATCCATTAGGTGCAAGCCAATCGGAAAATCCCGTACTTGCCGATTCCCTTGGCAGATGGTGATATGTTTTTTCGCAACGTGAACGTGCATATTTTAAAATTCCGTCATAACACTCCTCCAACACGCCTTTATCGCGGTAGAACTGATAAAGAGTCCAAGGAATAATGTATTTTTCATCACCCCAGCCATAAACTTCAGGGCACATTTTTCTGCCTGCGTGACTCCAGCGTGCAAGAAGTTGATCACAATCTTCAAGATAGCATGCTGTTGCCGAGAATATATGTGCATCCCCCGTCCAATAATTCTTTTCTCTGGTAGGGCAATCCATTGGACCGTTCATAACATTACTGTTCCATGTGCGCATAGTGGCATCAAAGATATTGTTTATAAAAGAATAATCACTTTCTACCTGTCCCGTCTTTTTAAGCGCATTGTGCATAACATTCATGTAAATTTCGGAAACTTGGTTTTTATCCTTTATACCCTCAACGCAGATATATCTGAAACCGGAAAAAGTAAAGCGAGGCTCATAAAATTCGCTTTTCGCGCCTTTGCAAGTGTAAAAATCAAAGTTGCGCATACAACCTAATGCCTTGCCGTCATAAAGAGCATCATTTGTAAAATATGCAGGCGAATAACATCCGACAACAAGTTCGCCGTACTCATCAAGGCGTTCACAGAAACTTATCTTAACTTCCTGCCCCTTAAAAGTGTTGTTCAGCAAAATACTGTATCTGCCTGCACAGTTTTCGCCAAAGTCAAATATAACACGCGTATCATGTACCAACGTCTTTTGCGGTTTGATCCTGCGCATAATGCGTATGGGCGGATAAGACCGTAAAACAAAGGGACGTATTTCAAGATCGGCATCAGCACAATCAACCTCTGCCCATTCTTCATCATTATAATCAGGCTCGCACCAGTTTTTTATTTCAAGACGTGCATCATATCTTTCGCCGTACTGAAGATCGTTATCGGTTAAAGGCGAAAAAGCACTTTTCCATTTTTCATCTGTTGAAATTATTTCCTCACTTCCGTCAACGTAGGTTATCTGCATTTCAAGAAGGAGCATATTTTTGTTCATGTAAACGCTTGAATGTGATTCGCTGTTAAGCCAGGCATTACCCGTTATTGCGCCAAGAACATTTTCCCCATTCTTTAAAAGAGAGGTAACGTCTATTTCCCTATACTCCTTAAAATCTTGACAGATACCGTCGGAAAGCACTTCATCATCGGTGCGCAATGAGTTTATATACAATTCCGCCGCACCTTGGGCAGAAACAAATATGACCGCCTTTTCAACAGGCTTTAAAACATCAAATTTTCTTCTTAAATACAACGAATGTTTATATGCGCGCGGGTGCATATCACAGTCAAGAGTGTAGTTTGCTCGACTTGGCATGGTCATCCAATCTTCAGGCTCATCGTTCTGCCAAAAAGACACGGGAATGTATGATTCCCAACTTTTATCGGTAGGAATAAAAATATTTTCACCCTCAATAGCACCAATTAAAGCAGACGTAAGAAATCTATCGTCGTTAGTCTGATAGGCGCGAATATTTATTACGTTTTCTCCCTCTGTAAGAAAATATGTAATATCCCCTGAAAACTTTTTTCTGTTTAATGATACGGGTTTGCCGTTTATAAACAAATCAAAAACATTATCGCAAATAAACTTTGCACTAAGCGTTTCAACTTTTTCAAGATTAAATTTTTTACGCAAATATACACGAGAGTACATTATTGGCCAGATCCATTTTGCCCCCTCAATACTTTCAAAGTTTTCTGCGGTTTTCAAAAAATCATCTTTTCCGAAAATCCATTTACCGTAATTAAATTCTCTTTTTACAACAGAATATGCCATAAACGCACCTCAAAAAAATAAACTCATGATATAATTATACCATGAGTTTATTGGAATTTCAATTAAGATTTTATGTTGATATATGTAGTTTTATTACTTTTTTAAGGTTATATAAACAAAAACATCAGGTGTTGTTGTTAGTATTAAGCGCATATAAAGCCGAGTTTCAAGAATTTTTTATGCTCTTACACTTCAGGGTAGCGGATTTCTACTTTATCCCCCGTCTCAGTTGATTCAACGGTAGCGCAAGCAACGGCAACGGTGGAAGCACCTTCCATGGCAGGAACGGGAACGCGTTTGCCGTTTACAAGAGCATTAACAAATGCACCGATCTCATCTTCTGCATTATGATCCTTGGGAGGAACGGTTATAACCTGGGGATCGTGATAGTTTTTGCCTTCAGCATCTTCATAGAGAATAACTTCGCCCACCTGATTCTGTGCAATGATAGTTCCCTTTGTGCCGTAAAAAACAGAGCGCATCGTGTAGGCGCGCTTTGCACCGTTGGAAACAAGCACCTTTCCCATAACGTTATTGGGGAATTTATAAATGGCGATGGTGGTATCATCGGTGGGCCAATCGGTCATGATCTTATGGTTTGCATAAGCAAAAACTTCTGTAGGATCGCCTGCAATCCAACGAAGAAGGTCGATTGCGTGACAACCTCCGCCTACAACGGTATTACGTTCAGGCACCATACGCCAGTTATTATAGCCCTTTGAGTCATCATAATTATGGGCATATTCGCTTTCAACAAAAACAAGTTCGCCGATCTTGCCTTCATCAATAAGTTCCTTTGCCTTTATAAACACGGGATTGCAACGGCAAACCTGACCTACCATAAGTTGCTTGCCTGATTCTTTTTCAGCAAGCATCATGTCTTCACATTCTTCCAAATTGAGGGCAAGAGGCTTTTCACACATAACGTCCTTGCCTGCCTTTAAAAATGCACAAACCATTTCCTTGTGAAGTTGGTCGGGTGTAACGATTACAACTGCATCAAGTTTATCATCATCTAAAAGTTCTTTATAGTCGCTTGTTACAACGGGAGGCTCAAATTCATTTCTGAACTCTTCCAAACGTTCAGATGCAGTATCACAGATAGCATAAAGATTAGCGTGCTCAACAACACCTTTAGCGTGTCTTTTACCCATGGGACTGCAACCGATAACTGCAATATTTAATTTCTTATCACTCATATTAAAAACATCCTTTCTTTTTTATGATATAATTTTAGCACATACAGAAAAGTCGTTCAACGGTATTTGTTTGTTTTTATCTTCATTTTGTTGGATTTATTATTTTCTGTTTGCATTATTATCTTTTTATGATACAATGATAATATCAACTTATATTCTTCATTTTGTTGTTTTGAGGTATTTTATGTTTTACGAAAACGTTAAGAAAGGCTACCGCGACGAACCTATTTTATACTATTGCGGTATAGATCAAAACTTAAAACCGGGCGCCCGTTCCGCCCCCGTTATCCGCGACGTTTATGTAATCGAATGTTGCATACGCGGTGCAGGTACGATAATAATAAACGGCAATGAATTTCCTTTTGAAAAAAACTCCTGCTACATTCTTATGCCCGGTGACACCGTAATACAGACTTCCGACGTAATCGAATCACGAAAATGTATCTGGTGCGCCATTGACGGCTTTATATTAAAAGACGTTTTCAATCAGGTCGGGATTTCTTCAGAAACACCTTTTGCGCCCATTGATGCCTTTAATGATATCGTTTCCGAAATTAAAAAAATTTACGATATGCGGCTTAATTCAGATCCCGGTGCCGATTTAAGACGGGCAGGCTCGATATACAACATTCTCGGTGCGCTTTTAAAAACCGCAAAAGCAAGTAACAAAAATTCTGCCGTACAAAAGGCAATAGGCATTATGGAAACGCGCTATCATGAAAACCTTTCCATTGAAGAAATCGCTAATATTTCAGGTTTCGACCGTGCCTACTTCTCAACACTTTTTAAAGAAAAAACGGGAATGTCGCCCCACAAATACCTAACGCAACTTCGTGTAAAAAAAGCATCAACGCTGCTTAAACTAAACAGTGCAACAGTTTCGGAGATCGCCATTTCCGTAGGCCTTGATCCCCAAAACTTCTCCCGCTTTTTCAAAAAAGAAACGGGCAAAACACCAAAGCAATATATAAAGGAAAACACCTTGATGTAATCAAGGTGACAGTCTGTAGACTTTGTCAGCAGACTGCCAGAGTTCGAGAAACCCCTGCAAGCCAAGGCGCCGAACTTGCAAAAAAGGGAGTTTACAAAAGAGTAAATGACCGAATTTTGCTATATACTATAGCGCGCGCAAAGGAGTCCGATTTTAAAGGATAAATTTCCGTGTCTGCTTTGTTGAAATACTCGGCAATACTGCACTCGTA
>JAZULU010000128.1:0-7169 GCA_045603265.1 Clostridia bacterium | reverse complement strand
GCACCTACCACAAAGAAATGCCCCTATTGCATGAGCGAGATCGCTATCGAAGCAACTCGTTGCCCCCACTGCACATCTGAAATTAAGGAATAATTTTAATAAACATATAAAAAAGGATGAAGCAAAACGCTTCAACCTTTTTTCTTAATCTTCTTTTTTCTTTTTGGTAACTACGACGCCTACAACCACTGCACCGATAACGATTACTGCAGGAATGATAATGAACAGGGGATTAAAACCGCTGTTATTGCCTTGACCCTGAGGTGCCTCGCTGGGAGTGGGTGTTGCAGTTGTATCATCAGTTGATACGGCAGTGTTAAGAACCTTTTCCTTTGCCGCTTTAAGTGCATCAAGACGTTCCGTATTTACTTTGATTGTACCGTCTTCGTTGTAAATGGGATTGCCGTTTTCGTCAACCATAATAGTGGGGCAGAGCCACCCGCCTTCTTCATGCTCGTTCCAACCGTATGAGCAAACGATGTTGGTTTTTGCATTGGGCTGGGTGCTTGCGTAAGTAAGAACGGCTTCAATGTGGGCTTGGAATTCATCCATGGAAGGCTCAAGAGTGTACCAGTTGTGGTAAGGTTTATCGGCATCATTTTCTGCATTGGGATCACCGTCAACCCATGTAACACCTGTTTCGATTCTTGCGCGGGTATCACGACCTGCGGAGAATGCAGGGATAATATCAATATTATTTCCTAAAGCATATCCGCCCATTTTTACCATTGTAGTTTCAGTACGGGTAGCAAGCACGCTAAAAGGCTCACCTGTTTTTAATGCGCTTACACCGTACCATGAAATGGCATCAACGCCTTTGGCAACAACGTCAGCAAAGGTGGAAAGATTTTCGGTAAAGCACATACCAACGATATATAATGAACCTTCAACACCTGCATTTGCCGCGTCCTGACGAAGTTTATCAATGTCTGACTTTTTCCATTTTGAATCTTTACCGCCAATACCGTAAATGAATAAAACGGGTCTGCCGTCTAAAGAAAGATAGCAGGAATCTTTCATTGCAGTATAAAGCTCATCCATTGATTTCTTTGAACGGGGACTTTCCAAAATACCGCACATTTTTATGGTATCTTTTTTCTCGCTCTGGAGATGGAGTTTTCTTGGCTGGCTCATGGCATCGGTTGTTTCATACCAAAGATATGCAAAGTAATCAAGACCGCCTGCGACTGCATACTCGGCTTCTTTTTCCCAGGTTTCAACTGTATATTCAGGGAAAGAGATTGTACCGTCTTCATTAACTATTGAGAAGAAAGGTGCCTGACAATGATATTTTGCAGGGGAAAGAACACGGGCAACCTGGCTGGCAGGGTCCATGCCATCGGGAGTTGATTTTGTGAAAGCATCCCAACGGATCGTTCCCACAAGTGTTTTTTCAAAACGTGAAACGGGCGTTTTTTCGGGAATGGGCTTTTTTTCAATGCCTGCTTCTTCGCGCTCCACTAAACCGATATATACGTTATCAATATAGATCTTATCATCTGCTTCAAGGTCTTTTGCGGTGTTATCGAAGCAAAGATGCCAAGGCTCTTGCGATTCAAGATCTTCTTCAAAAATCTCAAAAGAGAAATTTACCGTTGTCCATTCGCCTGCAGGAGCACCCATTGCACCTATTGCGCAATAAGGTTTATCGTCTGCAGCACACATTGAAAAGCCTTCGGGAGTGGTGGTGCGCAGTCTTATAAGGCGGTTCGAAAGATCTTTTTCACAGTAGATATCCATTGAACCGTAAATAGTAACTTCCTCATCAACGTTTTTCTGAATTGCACCGCGAATGTCAAGTCGTGGAGATGCGTAGGATTTTTCAAGATCAATGTCAGAATAGCAAAGCACCTTGCCTTCGCCTGAAGGATTATCAACAACTGAAACTGTTCCGCCTCCTAAAACACTCCAGGAAGTGTTACCGCTTTCAAAGGTGGAAGCATTTTCGGATAAGAAGTTTACTGCTTCTCCTTCGGCAACGGGGGTGTTGGTTTCGCCGTTATCTTCATTTTCTTCCAAAGGACTTTCTTCTTCAGTTCCTATATAGAAGTTATCAATATATATTGCTTCTTTGGTGCTTCTGCTTAAACCGTCAAAGCAAATATCCCAATTTTCTGTTGAAGAAAAATCTTGTTCTGCTACGTCAAAAGTAAAGGTTACACGGGTCCATTCGCCAGCATAAACGTTTACTTTGCCGAGGGAACAGTAATTCTTACCGTCGGCAGCGCACATTGAAAAGCCGTCAGCAGTTTTTGTGCGGATACGGATAAGAACGTTTGCAAGATCATCACTTTTTGTATAAATATCCATTGAACCGTAAAGAGTGGTTTCTTCGGATATATTTTTGGTAATATATTCGCGCACGTCAATTTGAGGGGACGCAAAACTTTGATCGGGAATGCCCGAATAGCAAAGAACCTTGCCTTCACCTGTAGGATTGTCTACGACCTTTAAAAGACCGCCTGAACCTAAAGTTTTCCAAGTATGGTTTCCGCTTTCAAAAGTTGAGTCGCTTTCAGGAATAAAGTTTTCTTCTTCCGCCAAAACGGTAAAAGTAACAAAACTTGAAAGCATACATAAAACCAATAAAATTGATAACAGTTTTTTCATATTGCTGCCTCCTTATATTACTCATTATTATTATACTATATCAAAAGAACATATTCAATAGCAATTTGTGAGATTGATTTGACTTTTTGTGTGATTTGCTGAAAGTATTATACCATTATTTTTTGTTGACTTCTATAATAATTTTATGATAATATAAGTATAAATATTAAAATTTTAAGATATTTGGAGTTGTTATGTTCAGATTTATAGAACTAAATATGAAAATTGCACAGCACTCAAGCCGAGGCGCCTTTGACCAAACGGATTCCCATTTTCACAGATATTATGAAATATACTGTCTTATTTCGGGCAGACGGCGATATATAATCGACAATGAAATTTTTGATATTGAAGCAGGGGATATTGTGCTTATTCCGCCGATGATAATGCACAAAACACAGCGCATTCCCGGTACTCCTGACGATGAAAAGCATGAAAGGCTTTTGTATAACGTCTATGAAGTGCCTGACGTTTTAAAGCCTGCCTTTGAAAATTATCTTTACCGCCCCGATGAGAAAAGTAAAGAAATCATTCAGAAACTTATTGATGAATCTTTAAATGAAAGGGAAGATAACGAAACTTCTACGCTTCTTCATAAACTTAACGTGCAGAAAATTCTTTTGATGCTTTTAAAAACACCCGAAAATAAAAGTACGCCAAGAGAACTTTCCGAAAGGGACCGTCTTATGCAGAACGCCGCAGGATATATAAAGGAAAACTGCCACAAGCAAATTAACCTTAAAGATATTTCCGATATGCTTGGTTTTACTCCCGAATATTTTTCATCGTTGTTTAAAACGGCAATAGGTCTTAATTTTGTTGATTATCTTAACAATATGCGCGTTGCAAAATCCCTTACTTATCTTACGGAAAGTAATATGGCAATAGGCGAGATCAGCGAAAAATGCGGGTTTAACGATAGCAACTATTTTGCTATAGTGTTTAAAAAGATCATGGGAACTTCCCCAACAAAATACAGAAAAATGATGCGTGAATAAATGGTAGAAAACATTCAAGTAAAAAATATGAATTTCGAGAATTTTTAGCAATTAATTGTTTCGATAGCAATGGTACGTTCTTTTGCTTTGGCGTAATCTATGAGATACTTTGTTCCACTGCTTTTTTCATCCCAAAAACAAATAACTATATCACATTTATCAATCATTTCTCTATTTCGCATTAGCCCTGCACCTCTTTTGTAACGAGCCCAATCTGCTGGATATTTTTCAACAATATAACCATTTTCTGCGGCATATTGTTCACCGATTTTATCTGCCCCCCTACAACAGCCTGAAAGGATAATAATATCATGACTTGATTTTAAGGGTGCAAGTATTTTATCAATAAAAAACTTTGCGTTATTATAATCGGTATAATTTCTACTTCCGGCAATGACTACTCTTTTTTTCATAAAATATCTCTCCTATTTTATATATTTATATAAATATATATTTATATAAGAGAATTGTCAAGCGAATATATCTTTAATAAAATATATTCGTGGGAGAGATAATAAGTTTATGATAAAATTAACACTTGACAAAGCACTGCAAAAATTTAATATCAGCAGGTATGAATTGGCAAAGCGTACGGGGATACAGTATCAGATAATTGATAACTACTATAAAAATAAAGTAGTGCGATATGATAGCTATGTTCTTGATAGAATCTGCGATGCGCTTGATTGCGGTTTGATTGACATAATTGAATATAGTAAAAAATAAAGGTGCTTCATTATGAAACACCTTGTTTTTTATCTTTTTTATCTTTCGGTTTTTGTATTTCGCCTTCATTCTTTTCAAACTCTTTGATGTTTTGTCTGATTAAATAAAGGATATGTCCGTTGGCACTTCGCCCTTCGTACTTTGCAATGTAATGGAGTTTATAATGTAATTCAGGAGCAATTTCAATTCCGAGATGCTTGTTATTTTTATTTCGCACAAAAATCACTTCCTTATTTTGGATTATGTAATAAATATTGAAAAAAATCAATATGATAAATAAAATAAAAAACCCACTGTTGCAAAAATAATGATTATGTTGTATAATATTATCATAAAATACTAACAAGGAGGTTTTTTTATGAAGCTTGTTATTGCAATCGTTCAGGATGAGGATGCAGGTCGTCTGATCAGCGCAATGATGAAGGAAGGCTATGGTGTAACCAAGCTGGCAACCACAGGCGGATTCCTTCGCGCAGGTAATACAACTCTCTTGACCGGTGTTGAAGATGAAAAACTTGAACACTGCCTTGAGTTTATTGAAAACATCTGCAAAAGCCGTAAGCAGGTTATCAATTCAAACGTTGGATCTTTTGATGCCTCAATTCTTACTGCGGCACATTCTAATATCGAGATCATGATTGGCGGCGCAACAGTATTTGTTCTTTCTGTTGATCAATTTAAAAAGTACTGATGAATTTAGATCTTGTAAGCAATTCTCCCGTTTTTCTTAATGAAAAAAAAGCACTTATAAATGGTATGGGAAGCCATGCGTATATTATAGAAGGTACCCAAGGCATAGGCAAAATGTCCTTTGCCTTGGCTTCTTCTTGCGTGCATTTTTGTTCTTCTCAGGACAAGCCTTGCTTTACCTGCCCCGGTTGCAGAAAGGTTTTGGAGGGGATACACCCAGATATTCACATTGTACGCCCCGAAAAAAATCTGCTTCGCGTTGACCAGGTAAGGGAAGTAATCTCAACCCTTTATGAAACACCTTATGAGGGAAAATCAAAGATATACATTTTTGAAAAATTCCATCTTGCCAATGAGCAGGCGCAAAATGCCCTTTTAAAGACGTTGGAAGAACCGCCCAAATCGGTGGTGTTCTTTTTGCTTTGTGAAAATTCTTTGGCACTTTTGCCTACTGTGCGCTCAAGATGCAAAAAACTTAGGCTTACCGGCTTTAGCGAAAGTGAGATTTTCTTGCAGCTTGAAAAAACATTTCCGCAAAATGAGCGCAACGGTTATGCGTCAAAAAATTGCGGTGGAAACATCGGTAACGCGGTAAAACTCATTGAAGATGAAGAGTATATTCACTTAAACGATCTGGCAGATGAGGTTGTAAAAAACATTGAAGAACCGTCCTATGCCCGTTTAGGTATTTTGTTTGAAAAAGAAAAAGACAGTCTTATTCCTTTGCTTGAAATCCTTGAAAATAAACTTTTTCAAAATTTCAGGGAAAACAGAGGGGAAAAAGATCTGATAAGAATAAAAGCCGTTCAAGATGCAATAACGGCAAAAAAGAAAAATATAAATACAGGACTTATATGCGATAGTCTTGCATATACACTTGCGAAAGGCGGAAACAAATGGCAAAGGTAGTTGGTATTCGTTTCAGAAATACCGGTAAAACATATTATTTTGATCCCGATAATAAGGAGATCGAAGTTGGCACGGGCGTTATCGTAGAAACGGCTCAGGGCGTTGAATATGGCGTAACATCGGTTGCAACAAAGATAATTCCCGAAGAACAGATAGTTGCACCTCTTAAAAAAATTCTTCGTGTGGCAACTCAAAACGACGATAAAAAACTTGCCGAAAATAAGGAAAAAGAAATAAAGGCACTGGGTATTGCCGAGAAAAAGGCAGAGGCACACAAACTTGATATGAAGTTTGTCCGCGTGGAATATACTTTCGATTGTGCAAAAGCGGTGTTCTATTTTACTTCCGATGGCAGAGTTGATTTCAGGGAACTTGTAAAGGAACTTGCTTCAACTTTCAGAACACGCATTGAATTAAGGCAGATCGGTGTTCGTGATGAAACAAAAATGCTTGGCGGTCTTGGCCCTTGCGGTCAGCCTTGCTGTTGCTCAAGATTTTTAGGGGGTTTTCAGCCCGTTTCTATCAAAATGGCAAAGGAACAGGGGCTTTCCCTTAATCCCACAAAAATAAGCGGTCTTTGCGGAAGACTTATGTGTTGCTTAAAATATGAACAGCATCACTATGAGCAGACCCATAAAAAAATGCCTCCCGTTGGCGCGGAAGTAAAAACTCCCGATGGCGAAGGCAAGATTCAGGAAACAAACGTTTTAAAGGAAACTGTTCGCGTAACTGTTACCAACGGCGATCAGATCGAATTAAAAGAATATAATTATAAAGACGTTCGCGTTCTTAAAATGCCTAAGCGCAGTAATGCACCTAAGGAAGAAGAAAGCGAAGAAATCAAAAATCTGGAGGACTAAAAAAATGAAAGCAATTATTGAAATGAAAAAAGGCGGAAAAATGGTTGTTGAACTTGATGAAAAATCAGCACCTATTACCGTTAAAAACTTTGTTAAACTTTGTAAAGAAGATTTTTATGAAAATCTTATTTTCCACCGTGTTATTGAAGGCTTTATGATTCAGGGCGGTGATCCCACCGGAACAGGTATGGGCGGTCCCGGTTACACTATAAAGGGCGAATTTGCTTTTAACGGTGTAAACAACCCCATTAAACACGAGCGCGGTGTAATTTCAATGGCACGTTCAATGGACCCCAACTCCGCAGGCTCACAGTTCTTTATTATGCACGAAGATGCGCCTCACCTTGACGGTCAGTATGCCGCTTTCGGTAAATTG
>JAZULU010000127.1:0-15198 GCA_045603265.1 Clostridia bacterium | reverse complement strand
ACCATAGTACGCAGTAAGTTTATGAAGCTGTTTTATTATCTTTTTGGAATCTTTTTCATCAAAAGGTAACTCAACAAGAATGTAAGGTCCACCGTCAATACACAGTTCTGAAATATCATCGTATCTGAACAAAGTGTTTATAAGATAAACCTCAGCACCAACGTGTGCTTTTATTCCAAATTCATCAAAAATTGTGCTTATCTTTGAAAAGGCTTCGTTGCGTTTTGAAAGAAACTGATCAAGGGTCAATTCGTAATGATAAAAATGCGGTGTAAGAATTATATCGGTAACACCTTGATTTTTAAGCATTTCTATCATTTGTTTGCTTTGCTCAAAATCTGCGGAACCATCGTCAATACTCGGCAAAATGTGAGTATGAACGTCAAAAAATCTCATTGTCTATAACTTTTAAGCTTTCTGTTCTTTTTCTCTTTTTTACGGCTACCGTTAAGAATAAAGCCTAAAATTTTCGCATTACAACGTTTAAGACTTGCTATTGCCTTATCAAGTTCTACATAATTTGAGCGTTCTTCATAAGTAACTACAACAACACCATCAGCTTGATCAACAACGGGAAGCACATCAGCAACGATATTTACCGGAGGAGTATCCAAAATAATATAATCAAAACGCTTTGAAAGTTCATCAATAACCAATCCAAACTGCTTACTTGCAAGAAGTTCGGAGGGGTTTGGTGGGATAATACCCGAACAAATTACCGAAAGATTTGTATTTGGTACAACCTGGATAACTTCATCAAGAGAACACATACCGCTTAAACAATTTGTAAGACCGGGATTGTTCTTTAAGCCAAAAAACTTACTAACAGTAGGTTTACGAAGGTCACAATCAATAATAAGAACCTTTGTGTTGATCTGTTTTGAAAATGCAGCGGCAACATTACATGAAGTTGTTGTTTTACCTTCACCGGGAACTGAACTTGTAAAAACAATCTTCTTGCATCCATCTTTAATAAGTGAAAGAGATATGTTTGTTCTGGCAAGTTTATATGCTTCAACGGTAAAAAATTCAGCGTTGCCGGATTTATTGTATTTTGAGTAAGGCTTCTGTATTGACATTTACTTATTCCCCCTTGAAACATATTCGGTATAGGAATATTTTGAACTGTTACGCATTGCTTCATTAAAATCAGGAATTGAAGAAATAACGGGAATATCGTAACGTTTTTGAAGTTCATCTTCATCCTTAATGGTAGTTCCCAAGATGTCACGAAGTACCTGAATTACAAGAACTATTGCCATTGATGCAATTACCACGATAACAACATTCATCAGCACGTTGGGACTTGACGGACTTTTAGGTTTGGTAGGCGAATCAATGATCTTTACAGTAACAGAAGATTCATTCATCTGAACAAGATGTTCATTTGCTGATTTAGCAATAGCATCTGCAATTTTTTCTGCATCCTCCGCAGTTCCTGCCTGAGCCTTAATTGAAATAATTGTAGTATCTTCATCAAAGGAAACGGTATAGTTTGGCTTATAGTCAACCCCTGCTTCCTCCATAACTATCTTTTTAAAATCGTTGGTTTCAAGGATACCTGCGCATGTTTTTATAATTCTGTTTGCATAAACCCAACTGTTATTATTTTCAACAAGACCGCTTTGTGATTCCTTTGTACCGATAATATTGAGTTTAACGGTTGAAACGTATGTAGGCTGCAAAACAAAGGCGCTTACAACATATGCCAATGCACCTGCAACAACAGCAACTATAAGTAAAATGACAATAGATTTACGGATAACGTTTAAAATTGTTTCGAACGTGATTTCCATTATTCATTCTCCTGACTAAATGATATATTTTGAAGATTTTTCGGGTCTGTTTTCAAGTTCGTTTTTCTTTTCTTCGTAACCGGGTCTTCCAAGAAGAGCATAAGTTGCGTTTTTGCCTTCTTCAACACCGGGTTGATCAAAGGTGTTTATGTTAAGCATTGCACCGCAGTAAGCAGTTTCAAGTTCATAGAAGTACATAAGTTCACCGATGGTGAACGCATTAACTTCGGGAAGCATAATTGTGTGATTTAAGTGACCACTCTTTAAAAGTGCATATTCTGTTGCATTTCTTTCGGCGGTAATAAGTTCATTCATTGTATGACCGCAAAGGAAGTTTACTGCCGGAATATCTTCACATCCGTCAGCAATCTTAACTTCGCATCTGTAATTATCAACACCTAAAATTGTTATTACTTTATCAAAAGGACCTTCGGTATAAAGTTGAACCTGGCTGTGCTGATCAGTTACACCCAATGCTTTAACAGGTGTTTGACCAACGTTTACAGTGTTTCCGTCAAGATCATTTTTCTTACCTAAAGACTCACCCCAAAGTTGGCAATACCAGTCAGCCATATATTTAAGGGAATCAGCATAAGGCATCATAACAGATATGTTGTAGCCTTTGTTCATTGCAAGATACTGCATTGTTGCAGCCATAAGTGCTGAGTTTTCATAGATGTTATCACTGTTTGCAAGTTTATCCATATATGCGGCACCCTGAAGCATTGCCTTAATATCGATACCGCAAACTGCAGCAGCAAGAAGACCTACGGGGCACATTTCAGAGAATCTGCCGCCAACACCATCTGGAATAACGTACTTTTTAAAGCCTTCCTTATTGGCAAGTTTAATAAGATTACCCTTTTCAGCATCAGTTGTTGCTACGATATGCTCGCTTGCCTTATCACCAAGAGCCTTTTTAAGTGCATCCCATAAGATAAGATACTGCGTCATTGTTTCGCTGGTGCTGCCTGACTTTGAAATTACGTTAAAGCAAGTTTTGTCAAGTTCAATAACATCAAAGAGTGCTGCCATTCTTTCGGGGTCAACGTTATCCTCAACATAAAGTTTAGGGCATCCGTTGCGCTTTTCTTTAGGAAGATCATTATAATGAAGATGATTAAGTGCCTGCTGAATTGCAATGGGGCCCAATGCACTTCCGCCGATACCTAAAACAACGAAATAATCAAATTTTTCCTGGATATTTTTTGCGGTTTCAAGAATATCCTCAACGATCGCATCCTGATTGTAAGGAAGTTCTGTCCAACCCATCATACCGGTGCCGCGATTCTTTTTTACATAATCATAGGCTTCTTTAGCCTTGGGCATAGCATTTTCGAGTTCAGTACTTGTAAAACCTTTTTCACCGATATAATCGGCCATCATATTGTTTACATCCAAACGCAACTTCATATTTTCCATATATTTTAACCTCTTTTGAAATAAAATTTACCCATTGTTGTACATTCTATTTAAGTATAACATAAAAATAAAATAATTGCAACAAAAAAACCGCATTTTTTATGCGGTTTATTGAAATATTATATCAATTTTTGTCGGCAAAAACCATCATATTACTGCCATTATTCCAAAGACGTTCAAGATTATAAAACTCTCTGTCCTCCTGATAGAAAACGTGCACAAGAACGTCAGCATAATCCATAACCACCCAGCGTGCTTCGTTGTAGCCGTCGATTTTAACTGCATCCTCCCCTGCTTTTTTCATTTGCTCCTCAATATTATCGCAGATCGCCTTCACTTGAGAGTGTGACGACGCCGAACAAATTATAAAACTATCGGCAATAACTGTCATTTCATGAATATCCATTATTACCACGTTATCTGCTTTTTTATCAAGTGCCGCGTTACATATTTTTTCGATAAGTTCTTGTTTTTTCATAAATTCTCCTTTAACCATGCGATTGTTTCAAAAGTAAGATGATGTATTTTGTTGCCCCTTGAAGATTCGTATTTTACAACCCCTTCAAGAGAACACAATATGCCGTGTTCAACACTTTTTTTAGTTTCTTCTTTTATATTTTCAAGATTGGGATAATTGCGGAAATCTTCAATGGCATCAGCAAGACAAACGATTTTTTCTTCTATGCACATATTAGGTCGTCCCGTTGAATGGTATTTTATTGCATTAAGAATTTTTTTATCTGTAATTCCGTACTCCTCTTTTGCGATAATTGCACCTAAAGGGCCGTGAATTATAGGCTCAAATTCAATAAAATCCTTTAAAATTTTTCTTTGTTCTTCATCGGGAAAGCGGTACTTTGCACAGTCATGAAGAAGAGATGCAATATACAATTTATCTCTATCGGCTTTTGTGCCCTGACAAAGTTCCATTGCCTTTAAAACGGTACTCATTGTATGGTCATACCTTGATGGTTTCAGTTCTTTTTTTAGTTTTTCTTTAAATTCACAGATTTTTATATAGTCCATATTTTTCTATAATCTCCGTAATGCCAGAAGGCACAAGATCTTTTATGCTTTGGTTATTTAAAACTTTTTGGCGTATTTCTGTTGAAGAAATATCAAGGCCCGTATGCTTTGAAAAATGAATTTTTGCACCCATTTTTTCAGAAAGACTTCCATCCTCATCAATGTGCTGACGATCAACCACTATAAACTCAATAAGTTTAAAAAGTTCTTCTGCTTTATACCAGCAATGAAGTGTGTTTAAAGAATCACCGCCGATAATGTAGAAATATGTATCTTCGGTATCTTCTTTTAAAAATTTTGCCGTATCAAAAGTATAGGTTTTTCCGGGACGTTCCGCCTCCAAAGTACTTAAATAAAATTGGGAAAAATTTTCAAGTGCCTTTTTTAGCATTTCAATACGGATCTCTTTTTTTGTTATATTCTTCTTGTGAGGCGGATCGCCTGAGGGCAAAAACATGATCTTATCAAGTTTAAATTCGATCCTGCATTTTTCAGCCATATCAAGATGCCCTAAATGCACAGGATCAAAACTTCCGCCCAAAATTCCGATTTTCATTGTATATCATTACCTTTTTAAGTTAAAAATGTTTTTGAGGTGGTTTTATTGATAGTTTTATTTAGTGTTTTGCTTTACCCCGTTTTTTTTATTTTCGCATATGTTGCAGGCGAATATATTTATCCAACCCGAAACGGAGCAATGCTTTTTGCCTTTTGTTTAGCCTTTATTCTTTCCCTTTTATATTATACTATCCGAAAGCGAGTTAGTCAACTTAATGAAAAGAAGTTAAATAAAAAACGCACTGTTGAAGCCACTTTAACATCACTATTGCTTGTTAATGAAAAAGTTTTTCAAAGTGCCTTTCCAAAAAATTCATTGGCAGATAATTCTTACAACGGTGTAAATGAGGAAAAATTAATCAAGCATTTGCGTGAAAATTCGGGAAAAGTTGATATTTATTCCATAAAAGGTGTCACGGAAGGCGCAAAAGATTTTTTAAAACTTTTAAAAAGAGATTACGTCATTCACGAAAAAGACGAAATTATAGAAAAAACAAAACATCTTGACTTTGACAAAATAGAAACCGAAAAAGAATCAAAATTCAAGAAACTCAAAACCGCAATTTCATCAAAGCAATTTAAAAAATTCGCATTAAAATACGGCGTGATCCTACTGATATTAAGCCTGATCACACCGTATAAATTCTATTATATTTTTTTCGGATCTGCACTAATTTTATCAAGCATAGTTCCAAAAATTTTAAAGAAGATCAATCTACGAAATCGAATTCCATATCCTCGATCCTGATTATGCAACCATCCTTTGCACCTTTATCGCGTAATGCCTGAATAACGCCTTTTTCGCGGAGCATGCGTTGGAAATAATCAAGACTTGTAGGATCATCAAAGTTTACTTTGCGCAATAGCGAATCAATAAGATTACCTTCAACCACAAATATTTCAGCATTGAGTTTTGTTATTATAAACTCATTGGGATCTTCAAAGTAAACAAGTTCGCCGTCTTCCACAATAGGTTCGGGAGGCGGTAATTCCTTTAACTTTTTGGCAACGGCTCGCAGTAAAGGCTCAAAACCCTGATGTGTTGCCGCAGAAACTTTATAGATAGGCGTATCGCCCAAATATTCCTGAAGACGTGCTAAGTTTTCATCGCTTCCGGGAAGTTCGGATTTATTGGCAACAACAAACTGCGGCAGGGATGAAAGTGCAAATGAATAATTTTCAAGTTCGTTATTGATTATCTTATAATCTTCAACGGGATCTCTGCCCTCTGAGCCTGAAATATCAACAACGTGAACGATAACACGGGTTCTTTCAATGTGCCTTAAGAAAGAATGACCTAAGCCTGCCCCTTCTGCCGCGCCTTCAATAAGACCGGGAATATCAGCTGCAACAAAAGTAGATTCATCGATTTTTACAACACCTAAATTAGGCTCAAGAGTTGTAAAATGATAGTTTGCAATTTTAGGACGTGCCTTTGAAATTATAGACAAAATAGTTGATTTGCCAACGTTGGGAAAGCCTACAAAACCTGCATCCGCAATAGTTTTAAGTTCCAAAACTATCTGTCTTTGCTTAGTGATTTCTCCATTTTGAGCAAAATTAGGTGTGCGGATCTTTGCTGACTTAAAGTGAGCGTTGCCCTTACCGCCACGACCGCCTTTAAGGATAACTTTGCGCGCATCTTTTTCATACATATCAGCAATAACAAGTCCGCTTTCTGCATCCTTTACAACCGTACCGCGAGGAACGCGAATAACAACATCCTGTCCTCTTGCTCCCGTGCGAAGGTTGCTCATACCATTTTCGCCGTTTGTTGCCGTAAAATGTTTTTGAAAATGAAAATCCAAAAGAGTACGCATATCAGCATCGGCAACAAGCACAACATCGCCGCCGTTTCCGCCGTTTCCGCCATCAGGACCGCCTGATTGAACATATTTTTCACGGTGAAAAGATAAACCGCCGTTTCCTCCGTTTCCGCTTTTTATAAATATTTTTACAAAATCAATAAACATAAAATTCTCCAAAAAAATCGCTATAAAATAAAAAAGAAAGTAAAAAATTCACTTCCTTTATCTTATCACATTATTTGTTCTTTGACAAGTGCTTAAAATATTTACATTCTGTATTTATCAGGCACTCCTCGCACTTTGGTTTGCGTGCATCACAACATCTTCTGCCGTGCCAGATTATAAGGTGATGTGCTTTTAGCCACATCTCCTTTTTAATAGCTTTTTGAAGTTGTAATTCAGTGTGAAGTTCATCCTTGGCATTAGCTAAGCCGATGCGGTTTGCAACGCGAAAAACGTGAGTATCAACGGCGATTGCAGGAATATTAAAAGCAACTGCACAAACGACGTTTGCAGTTTTCCTGCCTACACCGGGAAGCGTTTGTAAAATTTCCCAATTTGCAGGTACTTCCCCATTAAATTCATTAACTAAAATGTTACTTGTTGCCAAAATGTTTTTTGCTTTGTTTTTATAAAAACCGCAAGAAAAAATTTTCTTTTCAAGTTCTTCCTGAGATAAAGTAATCATTTTTTTAGGTGTTCCGTAATCTTTAAAAAGTTCGCGGGTTACAACGTTCACGCGCTTATCGGTACACTGCGCAGAAAGCATTACCGCAACAAGTAGTTGATAGTTTGAATTAAACTCAAGTTCAGTATCGGCATCGGGATACATTAAATTTAATTTTTCTAAAATAATTTCTGTATTTTTCATAGACTTAAAAAAAGCCGCCATAAAGGCGGCTTAAATATTATTCGCTCTTTTTCTTTTTGGAAACACCAAGAATAACTGCAACGATTGCAATAATCGCTACTACACCGCCGCCAATGCCGCCGATAAGACCCCAGGGCAATCCGCCGCCTTCGCCTTCACCTTCGCCACCACCTGCGTTAGGATCATCAGTTGTAGGTGTTACTTCAGGATCCTTTGCATCAAGAAGATTCTTGCCATCAAAGTCAACCTTTGAAAGTTCTTTAACCTTACCGTCTTCACCCTTACCGATAACAGTAATGGTCTTTGCACGCATATCGGTAATAACTGTCTGGTTGGTATTATCAAGAACTGAAAGTTCGGTGATACCATCTTCTTTGCCATAGAAATATTTTCTCATAGCATCAAGATATGATGTGTTGTATTGGAATTCCTTATCTGTTTTTGTGGGGCAAAGATATGCGCCACCCATAAAGTCATCCCAAGCATAAACCATAACTGCAGGGAAGTTTGCAGGTTTGTTGGTTGTAGCAACTGCATTTGTTACGTGTGCAACAAGTTCTTCGGGTGTTGCTGCTGCAACTGCATCTTCCTTAGTACCTGTTCTGTCATAAGCAACAAACTTGGTCTTATCCTTGCCACCCTGCTTGTTAGCCTCAATATGAATGGGGTTTTCAGCAAGTGATGAAAGATCATAACCAGTTACAACGTTAGGAAGAACTGCTGCGCCGTTTGCCCAATTTGCTTCAACGGTAGCAGTCATGTTAGCATAAGCTTCGCCGTTTTTACCTGTACCCTGAGTCCAAGAAATGGCTTCAGCACCAACTTTTGTTGCTTCATCATAGCTGGGAGCGTTAAGTGCAACTGCAAAAATTGAATCTACACCTTCCTGAAGAACTGTATCATCTTTTACAGCCTTCTTAAGTGCTGAGTTAAGTTTTGTGATCTGGTTCTGGATATCTTCATTCCACTTAATGAAAACAACGGGTCTGCCGTCTTCAGCGGTAAGATAGCCCTTTCTGATAAGGAACTGATCAACAATAATGTTTCTTTCGGCTGACTTGCTTGCATCAAAGCTACCATCAAGAACGATTGCGAAGTTCATATCGCTGCCGATCTTGTTTGTACCAAATAATGCACCGTGACGGTTAAGTTGTGCGTTCATTGTGGGGATAAGGTTTGTTCCTGTGTTAGCATCGGAAAGATAACCCATATGTAAATCATATGCAAAGAAATCAATACCTGCAGCCTTTGCAGCATTTATTTCAGAAACAAGATACTGTTCTGCAAACTGGTCAAAGAAAACTTCGCCATCTTTGTCAAATGCGTAGAAAGGAATCTTTTTGGTGCCCTTAAGTGCTTTTGCCATGATATCAGCGATCTGATAGTCATAGTCACTCTTAACGAAAGAGCCGTCAGGCAACATTCTGCCGCCGCTTTCGCCCTGAAGATAGAAAGCGCCAACAAGGCTATCAACAGTTTTGGTTTCTTTAGTTTCGGTTGTTTCGGTTGTTCCGGTTGTTGCTGCATCGCCGGTAGCATCTTCAGCAAAAACCGTAAGACTGAAAGACGAGAAAGCAATGCATATAGCCATTAAGGCTACAAACAGTTTTTTCATAATAAAAAATACCTCCTATAACTTGGTAAACTAATTATACAACAGGTTTTTAAAAAAATCAACATATTTTTTTCAATTTTCGTTACATTTTATTAAAAATTTTTATACAAAAAGGAAACACACAAGCCATATATAATGTATATATAATATTTTTTGAAATTATGACTACTTTTAGTTTGACATAAATTATTTTTCGTTTATAATGTTAATATCAAATTATGTGGAGGTATCCTTATGGATATGGAAAAAATCATTTCCCTTTGCAAGGGCAAAGGCTTTATATTCCCCGGCTCAGAAATTTACGGCGGTCTTGCAAACACTTGGGACTACGGACCCTTAGGCGTTGAACTTAAAAACAACGTTAAAAAGGCTTGGTGGCAGAAGTTCGTTCAGGAATCACCTTATAACGTTGGTGTTGACTGTGCAATTTTAATGAATCCTCAGGTTTGGGTGGCTTCCGGTCATTTGGGCGGATTCTCAGATCCCCTTATGGACTGTAAGGCTTGTAAATCAAGATACCGTGCAGATAAGTTAATTGAAGATTTCAATCACGAAAGAGGCACTGATATCGTTGTTGACGGTTGGTCAAACCAGCAAATGGAAGAATATATTAAGGAAAACAACATCGTTTGCCCCGATTGCGGTAAAAACGATTGGACAAATATCCGTCAATTTAACCTTATGTTCAAAACTTTCCAGGGCGTAACGGAAGATTCAACTTCAACAGTATATCTCCGCCCCGAAACTGCACAAGGTATTTTCGTAAACATCAAGAACGTTCAGCGTCCATCGCGCAAAAAAGTTCCTTTTGGTATCTGTCAGGTTGGTAAATCTTTCAGAAACGAGATCACACCAGGCAACTTCACATTCAGAACCCGTGAATTTGAACAGATGGAACTTGAATTCTTCTGCAAGCCCGGTACAGACCTTGAATGGTTTGAATATTGGCGTTCATACTGCAAGAAATGGCTTCTTGATTTAGGCATTAAGGAAGATTCACTTCGTCTTCGCGATCACTCACCTGAAGAACTTTCCTTCTATTCAAAGGCAACTACTGACTTTGAGTTCTTATTCCCATTTGGTTGGGGCGAACTTTGGGGTATTGCTGACAGAACTGATTACGATCTTAAACAGCATGCTGAACACAGCGGTGAGAACATGGAGTATCTTGATCCAACAACCAACGAAAAGTATGTTCCCTATTGTGTTGAGCCTTCACTTGGTGCAGACCGTGTAACACTCGCTTTCCTCTGCAACGCTTTTGAAGAAGAAACATTGGAAAACGGTGATGTTAGAAACGTTATGCATCTTCATCCCGTACTTGCACCCTTCAAGTGCGCAGTTCTTCCCTTACAGAAGAAACTTTCCGAAAAGGCACTTGAGATTCACGCAGAACTTGCAAAGTACTTCCCCGTTGACTATGACGAGGCAGGCTCAATCGGCAAGCGTTATCGCAGACAAGACGAAAACGGTACTCCCTACTGCGTAACTGTTGACTTTGATACCATTGAAAATGGTACTGTTACCGTTCGCGACCGCGATACAATGGAGCAGGTTACACTTAAAATTGAAGAAGTTAAAGACTTCATCAAAGAAAAACTTGTTTTCTAAAAAATTTAGAGGTTCGGTTAAATACCGAACCTTTTTTTATTGAAAATTATGATTCTATATGTTATAATATTGTATATTATTGTTGCGAGGTAGATTGTTTTGCTGAAAATTGTTACGGGGCGTATCGCTTCAGGAAAAACTTATCAGATAATTGAAGAGATCGGACAAAGAATTAAAAACAAACAAAAATCAATTCTTATCGTACCCGATCCCGTTACATATAATTTTGAACACCGTTTATGTTCCCAATTAAACATAAATGGGTTTATTGACGTGGAAGTTTGTTCTTTTAACCGCCTTGCTTCATCTGTGCTTGACTTTTTCGGAAAGAAAAAGTCTTATCTTGATGATTGCAAAAAGGCTATGGCAGTGCGTATTTCCTTACTGGAAAGTGAAGAAAATCTTACCATTTTAAAAAGTGCTTCAAGGCGAAAAGGCTTTTCAAAAAGATGCCTTGATATGGTTTCAACAATCGAAAACTGCGGATATTCTTACGAAGATCTTATTACCTGCGCAAATAAACTTGATGACGGCGTTTTAAAGTATAAATTAAATGATATGGCTTTAATTTATAAGGCATACACCAATATTCTTGATCTGGGATACACCGATAATGCCGATAAATTAATGACCGCAAAAGAACTTTTAAAATTTTATCCGCCCCTTAAAGATACGGTTGTTTATATTGACGGTTTTGATGTTATGACAAGCCATCTTTTGGGCTTTTTAACAGAACTTATTTCTGTTACCGACGTTACTATTGCAATCAGTTCCTATGACAACGGAAAGGATAAATCTGCCTACGATATCCATCACAACACGTTAAACGAAGTAATTAAACGCGCAAAAGAAAATAACGTTAAATATAAAATTGAAAATGTAAAGCGTACTATAGATTTCAAAAGTGAAGAAATTCATTTCCTTGAAGATAATTATTACGCTTTGGAGCCTGATGTTTTTACAAAAAAATGTGAAAACGTAAATCTCGTTATTTACCCTACCATTGATGCGGAAATTTCTGCAATCGCTAAAAAAATTATCGACGGAACAAAACAAGGCAGACGTTATAAAGATTATGCTATTATCACCAACGATAAAAAATATGCACCTATCGTAAACAATATTTTTAAACGTTTCAATGTTCCCGTTTATACCGACCGCGCTTATGATATTACCTCACACCCCGTTGCATCATACCTTTTCTCACTGTTAAAATGTGCATACATTGGCTTTACACCTGAAAACGTTACTACTCTTTTATTATCAAATCTTACGTCTGTTTCAAATGATGAGCGCGACACGTTTATATATAATATAAAAGAATTTGGCGTAACCACCTGGGAACTTGAAAAGGGACTTTTATTTAAACGGGGCAACGATGAAAAACAATCGAACTTTGAAACTTTGAGAAAAGAGATACTTTCCCCCATTATTGAATTTAAAGCGGAAATTTTAGGTGCTTCAACGGCAAAAGAATTTGCGGGAATCATTTATAAATTTTTGGAAACTCAGGGTGTTTATGAAAAGATAAACGAACTTGTTGACCGTTATGAAGAAATGGAACTTTTTAGCCTTTCCGACGTTACGAGTCAGTTGTGGAACAAATTGATCGAACTTTTGGAAAGTCTTGCTTCACTTATGGGCAATAAGAAAATCCCATTATCCGAATTTTCAGAAACGCTTCTTGAGGGATTCAGGGCAACACCCGTTTCCACCATTCCAAGTGTTCTTGACTCAGTTACCTTTGGTGATCTTTCCGCCACAAAAGAACAAAAAGTACCTTTCGTATTTTTAGTAGGTGCAAATGAGGGCGTTATTCCTGCAATTTACACCGATGAAAAACTTGTTACGTCGGTAGAAAACAACATTTTAAAAGAAATGGGCTTGGAACTTGCCCACAGCCAGGAAACAGAAGATGCGCGTACACGTTACACAATATATTCTGCACTTTGTTCGCCTACAGAAAAATTGGAGATCTCATGTTCGTTGCGCACTCAAACGGGTAACGGTATACAGCCCTCACCTATTTTTTCTGATCTTTTAAAACTTTTTAAAAATCTTAAAAGAACTTCTTTTTTAGAGTCTTCAATAAAGAAGCAACTTGAAGATCCCTATACGGTTAAAGAAGCAATGCTTCTAATGGCCGAAGATAAATTCAGTTCGCCGCAAGCCAAGGCTCTTTTGGAATATTTTGAAGATGACAGTGACAGGCTTTTTGCCATTTTAAAAAATGAAGCCGGTGAAAAAGAAAAGACTCTTCCCAAAAATCTGGCAAAAGATCTTTTTGCAAAAAACGTATCAACAAGCATTTCAAGGCTTGAAACTTTCGCAGAATGTCCTTTTAAACATTTCGTAAAATATGGTCTTAATCCCAAAGAACTACGCGAATTTACTGCTGATTTTAGGGATATAGGCGATCTTGTGCATACCGTTATCGAAACTTTCACAAAAGAAAACGCATCCCTTTCTTTAACAAGAGATCAATGTTACGAAAAAGCTGCGGAGATCTTTGATAAAAAATTGCCCGATATCCATTACGGTGCATTAAATTCAACAGAAAGACAAAAGACCGTAAACAAACTTATAAAAAATCTTGCTTGTGAAAGCGCATGGCAAGTGCGCCAGCACATGGAAAAGTTCACTATTGTTGGACAGGAACTTGTATTTGGCAAAAACGGTTTACCTCCCATTGAAATAACAACGGATATGGGTACACTTTATCTTGAAGGAAAGATCGACCGCGTTGACAGACTTGATAAAGACGGTGAAGTTTATATAAGAATCATCGATTATAAGACCGGCCAAGATACTTTCAATATTAAAAACGTTGAAAACGGAACTGATCTTCAACTTGCAATTTATATGCGCGCGATGCTTTCCACTTTCAAAAACAGTGTGCCTGCATCATTACAGTATATGCGTCTTATGGACAACTCCTTTTCAGGCGTAGAACTTGCTGAATTTAACGAAAAAGGCTTACAGAGAAGCGCCTTTAACGATCTTCTTGATAAAGCAGTTGAAAACGTACAACAACTTTCAAATGATGTCTTGGACGGCAAAATAGAAGCCGTTCCCAACGACTGCAAGTATTGCACTTTCAGTGCCATCTGCGGAAAAAAACAAATGGAGGAAACATAAAATGCCTGAATGGACCGATTATCAAAAAGCCGTTATTGAGCACAAAAATAACAACTTGCTTGTTTCCGCCGCCGCAGGTAGCGGTAAAACCGCAGTTATGATCGAGCATATTTTCAAAATGGTTACGGAAGAAGGCTCTTCCTTAGACAGAATGATCATTGCCACTTATACAGATGCTGCCGCAAAGTCCATGAAAAACAAGCTTAACAAACGTTTTATTGAAGCAATAAAAGAAGATCCCACCAATGAAGTTTTGTTAAGACAGCAGCAGTTGGTTGAGCGTGCCAATATTTCTACAATTCACGCATACTGTATAAAAACTTTAAAAAAATACTATTACCGTACTTTGCTTTCTCCGGATTTTAGAATTTTTAGTGGCTCACAACAAGTTCTTCTTGCGCAAGCCGCCATTGAAGATACACTTGAAGAATGTTCAAAACTCTATAATGACGGTCTTTTTCCCGAATATGAGCAAGTGCTCGTTCAATTTGCTTCACCTAAAAGCGACAAGAACTTAGAGGGCATTATTCTTGAACTTGACGAGAAATTAGCAAACATTCCACACATAGAAGATTACAAAAAACATGTTTTGGAACTATATGAAAACAATGGCGTTGCTTTTAATGATTACCTTATTGAACAATCGAGAAGTCTGTTACTTTCTGCAATAGACCACTGCCATCTTGTGGCTTGTGAATTTAAAAATACGCCTATTGCATCAGGTGCCATTGAACTTACGGATATTTATGCAAAATTTTTCCAGGATGCTTTTGACAAGAGCGATCTTAAAAAAATGCACGAAGCATTACGCTATATTCCAAAAAACACAGAGGCTAAATCCTTAGACAAAAATTCGCCTTTCAGGCAACGACTTCTTAACAGTTTGGATGTTGCCGTTAAAAAAATTCGCGCAAAAGTACAAGATCTTACATCTTGCGATACTACCATTGATCTTTCAAGCCTAACTCCCGCAATAAAAGGTCTTTTTAAAATGCACGCAATTTACACGCAAAAATACGAAGACATCATGCTTAGTGAAGGCGGCACAGATTTTAACGGTGTTTTAAGGCACATGCTCCGCCTTATTGAGGAAAACGAGGAGATCAAAGAAGACATCAAAAACAGTACCGACTACATCTACATTGACGAATTTCAGGACGAAAATGCCTTCCATACCTATCTTATCACCACGCTGTCAAAGGGTGGAAATATGTTTTTCGTAGGCGACGTAAAACAAAGTATTTACGGCTTCCAAAATGCGCGCCCGGATTTATTCAGAGAGAAAATGGAACTGTATGGCAAAAAAGACGGCGGTGATCTTTTAATATTAAAGAACAATTTCCGTTCATATCC
>JAZULU010000126.1:0-4017 GCA_045603265.1 Clostridia bacterium | reverse complement strand
ATCCATTTATGGGTTTCGTTTACGCCCCAAGAGCAAGCGGAGAAAAGAATATCTCTATCTGCTTTTTGAAGTGCAATGCCCATTTTGCGGTATAAAAGGGGGCTTGATGCCTCAACGGGTTTAAAGCAATGGTCGTATTTTAAGAAATCTACGCCCCAGGAAGCAAAGGTTTCAGCATCAATAAATTCATGATCATAAGATGAGGGATAGCCTGCGCAGGTAAGAGTTCCGCAGCAAGAGTACATACCGAATTTAAGACCTTTAGAATGAACGTAATCAGCAACGGCTTTCATTCCATTGGGGAACTTTTGGGGATCTGCCTGAAGTCTGCCCTCGCTGTCCCTTTCTTTTAATGACCAGCAATCGTCAATTACAAGATAATTATAACCTAAGTCCTTTAAGCCTGAAGAAACAAGCACGTCAGCCGTTTCCTTAATGAGATCTTCGTTAATTTTTTCACCGAAAGTATTCCAGGTGTTCCAACCCATTGGCGGTGTTTTTACTATCATATATATCACTCCTTTTTTATCATTATACATTATTCCATTTTCAATTACAATAGCATTTTGTGAGTTTTAATTTAACTTTTTGCGAGATTTTTCCATATTTAGTTGAGTTTTTCACTTTTTGCCTTGCAAATAACTTTTGGCTATGATATAATTTTTATACAAAACTAAGGAGATTTTTACTATGGAAAATTTCAAAACACCAAAATATCAGCGAGTTAATATTCCCCTTACCGCAACGGGCGAATATAAAAATCCTTTTAAAGAAACTGAAGTTTATGCTGATTTTACTTTTTCTGACGGCACAGTTATCCGCCAATACGGCTTCTGGAAAGGCGGAAGCGATTGGTGTATCCGTTTTGCACCAGTAAAAGAAGGTATCTGGACCTTTAAGACAGTATCAGAAGATGCTGGTCTTAACAATATTGAGGGCACAGTTTAAGCAACCGAAAATGAGATGCGCCACGATGTTGACAAACACGGTTGGGTAAAGATTGAAAAGGATACAAGATATTTCTTATATGAAGATAACACACCTTTCTTCTGGCTTGGCGATACCCATTGGCAGGCACCTGACTATGAAAGGATCCATCAGTGCAACTATCCCGGTTGTACTTGCGGCAATCAGTTTAAGCACGTTGTTGACGATCGTATCAAAAAAGGCTTCACCGTTTATCAGACTTATTTTTCTTCAGGCAGAAACACATCTGATCCCGAAAAAGAAGTTTTGCCCTGGTGGAGTGAGCCTTATGAAGTAATCAATCCCGAAGCCTTTGAAAAAGCTGACTATATGTTTGAGTACCTTGATTCAGTAGGCTTTGAAATTGCTTTAGGTGTTGGTCTTCATTCACAGACTTATACTCAGATGAAAGGCAATGAGGAAGCAATGTTCCTTATTACCAAATACATCGTTGCAAGATATTCAGCCTATCCCATTATCTGGATCACCGGTCAGGAGATTATAAGTTTCCACCAGCCCAGCATTGATTTATGGCTTAAAGTAGGCGCATTGATCGGCGAGCTTGACGGTTACAAGCACCCCCTTGGCGCGCATATGTATCCCCTTGATGCCGAGCATCCCTCCGTTAAGGATTTAGGTGAAAAGCCTTGGCATCAGTATTATCTTCTTCAGGCAGGTCACGGTGCCGCCGCCCGCTTTAAGGATAGATTTTTCTATAAAACCTACTACGATCTTTCCAATAAAAAGATCTTTTTAGAGGGCGAATGTCAGTATGAAGACATTTATTACTCAAAGCAAAACGATGCAAGCCATAACCGCAAAGGTGCATGGCAAGCAATGCTTTCGGGCTCTTCAGGCTTTACATACGGCGTAACGGGCGTATGGGCACTTTCCTGGGGCGGAGGCGAAAAATCTCCCTTCGACAGTTACAACCCCGAGCCCTGGTATATCGGTATTGATAAGCACGGCTCGTTAGAACTTAAATACATGAAGGAATTTTTCACTAAATTCCCATTCTGGAAACTTGAGCCTCTTTTCGGCGATATCGGGTGCTTTGAGGAAAGAAAGTTTGCCTGTGCCGCAAAGATGGGCGATGAAGCAATGATCTGGTACTTCCTTGATGAAGGCAGTTTTGGCGGTATGCTCCGCAAATTATTGCCTGAAACCAAGTATTTCGGTTATTGGTTTGACGTTATTACCGGCAAGTATATTTCAATCGGTGAGTTTGTTACCGATGAATCAGGTCAGGCAGAATTACCTGATCGACCCGTTGCACGCGACTGGGCATTTGTTGCCACAAGAAACGAACTTACCGACGTTGAATTTGAAGAGCCTCCTGTTGCACCAAGATATCCCATTCTTAATGAAGATGTTCTTGGCAAGCGTCAGTTTATAACAAAGATCAAATCATCTTCTTTTAACAAAGAGCATCCTATCGCCAACGTTCTTGACGGTCAGGAGGATACTTATTGGCAGCCTTATTCCAACGTAACTTGCCAGACTATTGATATTGAACTTGATGAAGCCATCGACGGTGGTTATCTGTACATGAAAGTCCTTAACCCTGAATATCGCTGGTACAACTACCGTATATGGGGTTCAAACGACGGTGAAAACTACGATCTTGTTCAGGATATTTCCGGTGGTTGGATAAATACAGTTGTAACCACTTCCGAGCATCCATATCATATAAGACCCTTAGTTGGCAAATACAAGCATATACGCTTCTATATTGAATCAAACCTCTACCAGACACCTATACAAATTTCAAGGCTTGAGGTTTACAGCGAAAAATAATTATTGAACTGCACTTTTTTAAGTGCAGTTTTTTAAAAAGGTGATAAAATTGCTTAAATATAAAAATCTTTCTGCTGAAAAGGAAAACCAGATATTAAACGATTTAAAAAACAACACACGTCCTTCTCTCGCTTTTGATGAATCAACCGTATTAAGACGAGATATGAATCACGATAAGTCAACGCTTATCCGTTCTCCTTTCATAAGAGATATTGATAAAATAATGCACTGTCCTTATTATAACCGTTATGCAGATAAAACTCAGGTGTTCTCTTTTTATAAAAACGATGATATCACAAGGCGCGCTTTACACGTTCAACTTGTTTCCCGTATTGCGCGAACAATCGGAAAGGCACTTAACTTAAATCTTGATCTTATCGAAGCCATAGCATTAGGGCATGATATCGGTCATACTCCTTTTGGTCATGCCGGGGAAACCTTTTTAGATGAACTTTTATATAAAAACACAAATAAACATTTTTCACATAACGTACATTCGGTAAGAGTTCTTGATAAAATCTTTCCCTATAATATTTCATTACAAACTCTTTCAGGAATTGCTTCTCATGACGGTGAAATGGAACTTTCAGAATATTTTCCGAAAAAACTTGAAAGTTTTGATGATTTCGATTTGCTTATTGATGCCTGCTATGAAGACAAATCTAACGTAAAGAAACTTGTTCCGTCAACTCTTGAAGGTTGCGTAATGCGTATTTCAGATATAATTGCATATTTAGGCAAAGACCGTCAAGATGCCGAACGTGCAAATTTGATCTCTAACGTTGATTTTGAAGAAAGTGCGATCGGTACATATAATGCCGAAATAATAAACAATCTGATTGTAAATATTATTGAAAACAGTTACGGATTACCTTATATCAAAATGGATGATATTCACTTTGAGGCACTAAAAAAGGCAAAAAAAGATAATTATGACCTGATCTATAAACGGGATGACGTTGAGAACATCCTTCAAGGCATAGTAAAGCCTATGATGAATTTACTTTATTATCAGTTGCTTAACGATTTAAAGGAAAACGTAAAAACTTCTCCCATATTTACTCATCATATAGATTTTGTAAACAGAGCCCATTATAAACGCGAAACTCCTTATGAAAATAATGATCCTAACATGATCGTCTGTGATTATATTGCCAGTATGACCGATGATTATTTTATTGATTTATTCGCTCATATTTTCCCTGACAGTGAGTATAAAATATCATATAAAGGTTATTTTGATTAAAAAAATTC
>JAZULU010000125.1:0-9391 GCA_045603265.1 Clostridia bacterium | reverse complement strand
GAAACTACTCCCGATACTTTTTGGGATTGTAACAAGTCTTCCTTTGATGAACTGTTTTCCAAAAATCCCGAAAACACCGTTCTTTCTGCCCTTATTCCGGGCTCAAAGTGGGTAGACATTACGGAAGATAACTACGTTTTGGGTATTATTTCTGATGAAAACGATCTTCCTTTATACGTTTGCTATGGTTTTCCTCTACCCTGGAGCGAAGATCCTCCCGAAAAACTTGAAGGCTACTGTCAATGGATTCCCCTTGATTTTTCCCATCCCCATGATGAAGGTTTCTGGGTAATATACATAAATGCAAAAACCGGCGAACGGGTAAAATAAAAAGGCTTCATTTGAAGCCTTTTCTATTTTTTAGATTTCTTCTTTTTTGTTGGGTTTTTTAACTTGAATTGTAATGTATGCCGCAGCAATGATCACTACAACTGCAGTAACGGTGCAAAGACCGATTACAGTAAGCCATGTTGATGTTTTAATACTGCCACCAACATTTGCGCCAATGCCACCTTCGCCAACACTTGATGCCTGACCGTTAGTGTAAATAAGAAGGTCTGTAATTTCTGTCATTGAATAAGCATTTTCAGTAAATGCGTTCCAATAGCACTTGTAGGGCTGGTTCTTAATATCACCTTCAGTGATAACAAGAGTATCAGCGTTAAGAAGAATTACCTTAACGTATCTGTAAGCACCCTTTAAAGGTTCACTTGCCTTACCTGGATTTTCTGCTTCACGAACTTCTGTGTTTGTGATAATAGTCCAGTCTTTAAGGTTGTTTGATCCTTCAACACGGAATCTGGGAATAATTGTGCCTTCAACCGTATTGATAACGAGATGCGAAAGTTCCTGTGCTGTGCCAAGATCGAAAACAAATGTCTGTGTAGGACGGTCAATAAATGGCTTCCATACAGTTGCAGCATCGTTATCATAAAGGGCTAACGTATTGTCAGTCATTGTCTGTTCTGCCTTTTTGCTTCCCTTATATGTGATACCGCCGATTGCAGTTACCTTTATAGGTGTAACGATCGTACCGGTAGGTGCTACCTGATCGTAATTGGGGTTAAGATCAACAAATGCTTCTTCCATAGGAAGTTCGCCAAGATCTTCTGTAGTTAAAAGGAATACCCAGTCCATTGAGTTAGGTCTTTCAGGAATCTTATATGAACTCTGATCTGCCTTAACGTCACCGATCATTACATATTTACCTGTAAGAGGGTTAAACCAATATGCCTTATAATTAAAGTCATTATTAAGGTTTTTAAGTGTTCCCGTTTCAGTTGAATTCATATCATAGAAGTATGCAACAACGGTTGAAGAATCATCAGTTGCCATAACGGCATTCTTCTCTTCCTTAAGGAAATCACCGTAACCTACATTCTTGAATTTAGGTGCAAGTTTTGTCCAATCGGGAAGTCTTTCCATAAACTCCTTCATGTACATCATTTCATATGAACCGGGTTTATCAAGACCCATATACCAAGGTTCATAGTTATATGATCCGCCCTTACCGTCAAACCAGCCGGTAAAGTTTGATGTTGAGAAACAGTTTGCCCAAATACCGGTAACACCGTAAGTAAAGCCTGCACTACCGCAGAAAACTGCTTTCCATGCACTCCAACGGTTTGCATCGTATCCGGTAAATCCGCCGCAGTTAATATCTTCATAGTTTACTTCGGCTTCAATGAATGGCTTAAATTTACCACCCTGGCATGCAAGGTAATAACTTTGATACATATCTTTTGCCTTTGCGTTACCGCCGTGACCGCCCTGAATTGTCCAGCTATCATGCCATGCTGACTTATCAAGTGTTACCTGTAAAGGATTTGTTGCAGGTGCGGGATACATATGTGCGGAGTTGGGGTGCTTATAACCATCAAGTTCCTCAATCTTTGCTGACATTTCGCAATATGCTTCAAAAACAGTTTTACCCTTTTCAGCTGCATTTTCAGTGTTTGTTATTTCCTGACCTGAGATCCAAACGATTGAATAGCAGGCATAACGTGCAACGATATAACGTGCAAAGCGAAGATAAGTATCTGCATCCCAACCCTGAGAAGCCATTGTTGAGTTATGGCAGCCAAGACCTAAAGCAATAACCATGCCTTTCTGGTTAAGATACTCGAACATCTTATCAACTTTTTCATTGAAAATTTCCTCATTGGGTTTTTCATACTTGCCTGCATCTTTCCAAACGCTCTTTTCGCCGTTACCTGCGCCGGGAACAAAATACGTCTGATAAACGTTGAATCCTTTTTCCACACGGTTATCAACGATATGCTTGAACTGATTTCCGCATTCGCAGCCGGGATAGTTACAAACTTCGGTAGAAACGTTCATAAATGCCTGCCAGTTTGTATCAGCAAGCCAGAAGAAAGGTGTACCGTCATCATAAGTATAATAATGAAGGTTATCAACCGTCTTTATAAAGCCGCGCTTCTGAAGTTCGTTCTGTGAGGTTGTTTCTGTTGCAAGAATAGTTCCTGAGCCGTTAAGACCTGTGTTTGCCGCATCTTTACAAGTTACGGTGTATGACCAGGTACCCGTCTTTGTAGGCGAAAAACGAACTGCCCAAGTATTTCCCTCTTTCCAGAAACCGGGAAGAGTAATAGTTGTTCCGTCAGTATGTTTAAACACTGCATCGATCTCAGTTGAGATATAAGGTTTCTTATATTCAACAGTACTTGTGAAAGTGATCTCAACAGGCTTCCACACTTCTGTAGTAAAATCTGCTTCTGCGTTAGCGGTGATGCCACAAAGCATTGTAAGTGTGCCAAACACCATCATAATTGCCAAAAGCATAGAAAGAATTTTTTTCATAGAAATCCTCCTGATATTTTTTTGCTATATTATAATATCATAAAAACCGTTTTTTTTCAATAACATTTTTATGAAATATTAAAACTATTTATTTAGCCTCTTTTTCTGAATATGACAAGAAAATTCCGTAAGCCAACTTTCAGGCATAATTTTTGACATAATAAAAGCCATTCTTATTTTAAAAGAAGGTATTATAATAGCCTTCCCTTTAAACATTTTATCTATTGCATAGGCTACCGCCTTTTCTTTTGATACGGGTTTTGAAGATGAAGTAGTACCTGCAACAGAATTAAACTCAGTATCTATTGATCCCGGACAGAATGCCGAAACGGTAACACCTTTTTCTTTACCTTCTCTGTGAGCCGCCTGAGAAATTCTTAGAACAAAAGATTTTGTTGCATAGTATAATGCAAAATACGGGCCTGCCATAAAGGCCGCGGCAGATGCAGTATTTAAGATCCTGCCTTTGCCCCTTTTCATAAACTCCGTAAAATATAATTTTTGCAAGATATACTGTGCATTAACGTTGATTGCTATCATCTGTTCATCTGCACATATATCACTTTTTTCCATTGGCCCGAATTTTCCAAAGCCTGCATTGTTTATAAGAATGTCTGCATCGGAAAATTTTTCAAAAAGAGTTTTGCAATTTTCCGCAACAGATAAATCAAGGGGAACAACAGTACAGTTATTTATTAAACTTTCCTTTACTTTAAGAAGTTTGTCCTCACGACGTGCAACAATAACTGTATCATAGCCCAATTTATCAAGTTGTTTTGCAAATTCTTCACCTAAACCGCTGCTTGCACCGGTAATAACTGCCAACATATTTTTTCACCTTTAAAACTTTTTTAATTCTTCATACAGTCTTTGGCAAGGAAGACCCATAACCGTATAAAAATCACCGTCAATCTTCTTTACAAAACGGGCGCCAAGTCCCTGAATAGCATACGCACCTGCTTTATCGTCAGTTTCACCGCTTGAAACGTACCAATCAATTTCTGTTTCATCAAGATCTGCAAAATGAACGTAAGCCTTTTCGCAAAATGAAACTTGCTTTTCCTTTGAAACGATGGCAACACCTGTTAAAACCTGATGCGTTTTACCGGAAAGTTTTTTTAACATTCTTTTTGCATCATCTTGATTTTCTGGTTTACCTAAAAATTCATTATCACAATAGACTGCCGTATCAGAGCCGATAACAGTGTCCTGCTGATGCTCATTAAAAACAGCCATTGCCTTTGATAATGCAACAAGGCGCACCGCATCAGAAGGATCAAGTTCAGTATTTATTGAATCTTCGTTTTTTGCGGGAATAATTTTAAATTCAAGACCGAGAAGTTCACATATTTCTTTTCTTCTTGGTGAGTTTGAAGCAAGTATAATCATTATTCACCTAAAAGTGCCGCACCGATAATGCCTGCATCGTTACCCATTTCAGCCTTAAGAACCTTTGTATCCATCATCGAAGCAAAGGTTATATATTTAACCATTTCTTTTCTTACCGGCTCTAAAAGGAATTCACCTGCATTGGCAACACCGCCGCCTAACGCAATAATGTCGGGATCAAGGAAGTTTACCATGCTTGCAAGAACTTGTGCAAGGTTTGAAGTATATTCGTTAAATAACTTAACACCATACTCATCGCCCTCACGTGCAGCATCAACAACTACGCGGGCATTTATTTTTTCTGCCTTTGCAATAACCGATTCAGGATATTTATCAACGTCCTTTTCTGCCATTTTAATAAGTGCCGTTGCTGAGCAATATGCCTCAACGCAACCTTTGTTACCGCAACCGCAGGGATTTCCGCCTGCCTTAAAGGTGGTATGACCGATTTCTGCACCTATATTATGGCTTCCCGAATGAAGTTTGCCGTTTAAAATAATTCCGCCGCCTACACCTGTGCCCAGAGTAAGCATCAAAAAGTTCTTTGCGCCTTTTCCGCAACCGCCGATATATTCTGCCCATGCGGCAACGTTGGCATCATTACCTAAATAAACGGGTTTATCGATATATTTTTGTAACTTTTCGCGTATGGGATAGTTTTCCCAATGGAAGTTACTGTTATCGGTGGCAATTCCCTTTTCATTATCAAGAACACCGGGAGCACCTATACCAACATACTTGATCTCATCAAGAGAAATGTTATTATCCTTTAAAAGTTTATTTGAAACTTCGCCCATATCTTTAACGATCTCATCATAATCTCTGCCAATTTGTGTAGGTACAGAATCACGGGCTACGATCTTATAGTTTTCATCAACAAGACCAACTGCAATATTTGTTCCGCCTAAATCAATTCCGATAGTATACATCTTTTATTCCTCCATTAATTTTAATTGTCTTTCTCTTATTTCTTCAAGGGCATCATAGCCTGATTGCTTGAGCCTTGTATTTCTTGCCGCCGATTCCATGATAATTGCAAGATTTCTGCCGGGACGCACGGGAATCGTCAAAAGTGGTACCGAAACATCCAATATTTCCTGTCTATCCTCGTCCATTCCCAAACGGTCATAATCTTTATCTTTATTCCAATATTCAAGATGCACAACAAGATCAATACTCTTTGAGTCAATTACAGCGCTTATGCCGTACATACGCTCAACGTTGATTATGCCTACACCGCGGATCTCCATCATGTGACGGATATTTTCAGGTGATTCGCCGATAAGACGTTTGTCAGAGATCTTTTTTATAATAACTGCATCGTCTGCTACAAGTCTATGCCCGCGTTTAACAAGTTCAAGTGCCGCTTCGCTTTTACCTATTCCCGAATCTCCCGTTAAAAGTATACCCAATCCGTAGATATCAAGAAGTACCGCGTGAACGGTGGTCATCGGTGCAAGTTTGTGGTTTATATATGAAGATATTTCCGCCACAAGTTTTGTTGCTGTTGAGTGTTTTGATTTAAAAACAACCTTGTCCCTTTTATCTGCACAAGTTTTAATTTCAGGAATATCCCCTGCGTTATTACTTATAACCAAAAAAGGAAAATCACGTTTAAATAACTCTTCAAGGGCATCTATACGTTCTTGAGCACTCATGCTCATCAGGTACGATTCTTCCGCTGTACCGATTATCTGTATACGGGATTCATCAAAATGACTGTGAAAACCCGATAAAAACAATCCGGGTCTGTTAATATCGGCACAAGGCACGTCAACTTTCTTTTTATCATCACCTGAAATAATATCAAGTTTAAGATCTTTTACAAGTTTGCTTATAGAAATTTCTGCCATTTTATCACCTATCCAATATAAGACGTTTTACAGTTTTTGCAACTCCATCATTATCGTTACTTTCAACAATGAGATTTGAAACTTGCTTTGCCTCATCCCATCCGTTGCCTACACAAACTGAAAATCCCGTGTTTTTAAGCATTGAAACGTCATTACCGCTATCGCCGAAAACGATAAGCTCGTCCCTTTTAAAGCCAAGTTGTTCAACAAATTTATTTAAAGTAATATCCTTTTGTGCATTAATATTTGAGCATTCAACGTAATGTTTAAAAGATGCGCAGATATTTATCTTTCCGCTAAGCATTTCCGTTATTTTTTCATTATGCTTTGGCATATCTTCAGGCTCACCGATATAAAGGATCTTTGAAAGTTTTTTACCCTTTAAAAACTCTAAAACGTCGCCTTCAATGGGAAGTGCCATAGTAGTGGTATCCTCAAAATATTTCTGCGAATATTTATCAAGACTGTTTGTATAAAGAACGTTATCAATATAAAGATTCATATGTATATTATTCTTTAATCCATATTCGGCAAGCATCATAACGTGTTCTTCTTCAAGAGGACACTCATATATACGCTTATTTTCAAAAATATCATAAATTTCAGCGCCCATACTCGTTATTGCATATCTGCAAAAGGGAATCTGAGGAATAAGAAATCCCATTGAGCCGAACATTCTGCCGGTGCAAATAACAAAATTAATGCCTCTGTTATAGGCTTCCTGCAAATTTTCTAAAGTATAATCGCTGAGCGTGTTTTTTGAATTAAGAAGTGTTCCGTCAAGATCCGATGCAATAATTTTAAACATTGTATTTTCCTACCTTAAGCAAATTTCTCCTGCATCAACAAGAATAACGTCATCCCCCAATTTTTTGATCTTATGCCAAGGAATGATTATATTCTTCTGTTTCTGGAACACGTTTGCCAAGGAAAAACAACCGGGCACAATAATCGCTTCCAGCCTGCAAGAATGTACATCTATTATTATATCACAAATCATGCCAAGTCGTCTACCATCAGTTATATTAATTACTTCTTTTCTTTTTAAATCCGAAAAATTCATATACTCTCCCCCTTTTTTATATAATATGCAGAAAATTTTCATTTTGTTATATTGACTTTATATCATTCTTAATATAAAATATACCTGTTACAGAACTTTTCTTATCTTGAGGTGTTTTTATGAAGATCAAATTTTTAAATGCAGAAAATCTTATTGACGGTATTGAACTTTTAGCAGATGATTTAGGCTTCAAAATTTCCGAAGAAGCCGATCTCACCGTTACAGTAAAAGAGATTGATGAAGATAAACTCATTGTTTCTAAAAAAGGTAACGTTGCAACGATAGCATACAAAGAAAAGGCTCGCTTTTTCCGCGGTCTTTCTTATGCAGTTAATTGGTTTAAATCAGGTGTTGACAATGAATTAAACGAAACGCCCCTTTTTAAAACAAACGGCGCAATGTTTGATATGTCAAGAAACGCGGTTATGAACTTAAAAAGCGTTAAACTTCTTTTTAGAAAAATGGCACTTATGGGACTTAATACCTTTATGCTTTATACCGAAGATACCTACGAAATCGAAGGCTATCCCTATTTCGGGCATCTTCGCGGAAGATATTCAAAAAACGAACTTAAAGAACTTGATAAGTATGCTTTAAGTTTGGGTATTGAACTTATCCCATGTATCCAGACTTTAGGTCATCTTGCAACACATTTACTTTGGTCAGAAGCAGGCAAATATAAAGACGGTGCTTCAACACTTTTAGTAGGTTGTGAAGAAACGTATAAACTTATTGATGCTATGCTCAAGACCGTTACCGAATGTTTTACATCAAAACGCGTTCACATCGGTATGGATGAAACCTTTGATCTTGGTACGGGCAATTATCTTGAAACCTACGGTTACAAACCAAGAGATGATATTTTCTTTGAGCATTTAATTAAAGTAAGGGAAATGACTCTTTCATACGGTCTTACACCTATGATGTGGTCAGATATGTTCTTCCGCTTTGCAGGCAAAAACATCAATCCTTATTTTGACTATCACAAAGACGTTGTATTTACCCCCGAAGTAATTGAAAAGATTCCCCAGGGTGTTCAGCCCGTTTTCTGGGATTATTATAATGACGAGCAGTCCTGGTATGACGTTAACGTAAGAAAACATCAGCAGGTTTTTGATGAAGAAATGATGTATGCCGGCGGTATTTGGATCTGGAGCGGACATTGCCCCTTATATTCCGTATCATTTTCAAAATCCATCTGCGCCCTTAATTCAATGAAAGATAATAACGCAAAAGAAGTTATGGCAACCGTTTGGCATAACGGCTCGGAAGGCAGCCACATAATGGCACTTGCAGGTCTTGCATGGTACGCTTCCTTTGACTATAACGGCGGTTATGATATGGATCATATAAAGGAAACCTTTGCTGTTTCCTGTAATGCAAACTACGATGATTTAATGATGTTTGAATTGCCCGAACAAGCAATAGATAACGTTGAAACCGATTCAAGAGCACTTTTATACAGTGATCCTTTCCTCGGTATTGCAGATAAGCATATTCCCCTTTGCGGTGATTATTTTAAAGACGTTACAAAGAAATTATCAGCAATTAAAGTTGATGACATTTTCAAGCCTGCCTGCGATATGATGGTTAAACTTTCCCATCTTCTTGAAAACAAAGGCGATTTCGGTGTAAGATTTAAAAGTGCCTACGATAAAAAAGATACTTCTGCCCTTAAAGCGCTTTTAGTTGAATGTGATGAAATTATCCAAAAAACCGTTGAACTTAAAAATGCTCATCGTGCTTCATGGTTTGAATATAACAAACCTTTCGGTTGGGAAATTCACGATATTCGCTACGGCGGAATTATAGCAAGATTCGATACGGTAAAAGCAGTTCTTTCAGCCTACCTTGAAGGTAAAATTGATTCAATTCCCGAACTTGAAGAAGAAAGACTTTCCTTGCGCCCCGGTGCTGAAGATCAATTACTTCACACTTTCCGTTGGAGACGCTACAGTGGTTTCATAACGGCAGGCGATTTTAAATAAAAAGAAAAATACAGGCTAAAAAGCCTGTATTTTTTTCACTTTACTTCAAAAGCAAATTCACATTCAAATTCCTTTGTTTTTTCTTCTAAAGCAATTACAACCGAAACGTCAAGACGGTTTTCATCTGACATACATGGGCGCATCTCAATTTTGTGATTTTCAGGGCAAGTAACGTAAAGTACTTTCTCACCTAAAAGTTGTTTTACTAAACATCCGTTATCTGTATAGCGCTTGTCGGTAAGGTGCATATCAATACTGAAAGTATATTCCGTTTCACT
>JAZULU010000124.1:0-12731 GCA_045603265.1 Clostridia bacterium | reverse complement strand
ATAAGACTTGTATAAGAGTTGACTTAAATAAGGCAGATGTTCACAAAATTAAACAACGTTTTTCGGGAACGGAAAGTTTATATTATGATGATTGCTTTTATATTAGTGGTGAGCCGTCAATGCTTGAAAATGGTGTGTGCTCAGTTCAGAGTGAAGCATCAATGTCAGCGGTTAGGGCGCTTTCTGTAAATGAAGGTGACAGTGTTCTCGATTGTTGTTCTGCACCGGGAGGAAAAACTGTATACATTGCTTCGTTATTAAAAAACGGGAAAATATTAGCACTTGATAAGCATGAACATCGAGTTCAACTAGTAAAAAATAATGCTCTTCGTTGCGGATATGATAATATTATTTTTGCAAAGCAATTTGACATGACTTCAGGCACTGTTAAAGAAAAATTTGATAAAGTTCTTGTTGATGCACCATGTAGCGGAATGGGTGTAATAGGACAAAAGCCTGAAATAAAAAATACTGCATCAAAAGAAAATTTTTATGAACTTGAAAAAATTCAAAAAAGTATTTTGCAAAATGCTTCTGAAAGTGTAAAAAAAGGCGGAGTTCTTGTTTACAGTACATGTACTGTTCGTAAACAAGAAAATATAGATATTATTTTTGATTTTTTGGAAAAAAACAAAGATTTTGCTCTTTGTTCTTTAGCGGGATTGCTTTCTGAAAAAATTGAAATGAACAGAGATGTTACAAAAGGATATATTCAGTTTTATCCACACAAAGATAAAACTGATGGATTTTTTATTGCAAGGATGAAAAGACTTTGAATTTGTTGGATTTGAACTTTGATGAAATTTTACAAATCGTATTAGAATCCGGTCAACCGAAATATAGGGCTCAACAACTTTATTCCGGCTTACAGGCAGGGAAAAGAATTGAGGAAATCAATATTCCTAAAAATTTCAAGGAATATTTAAAGGAACGTGAAATTGCGGTTGGTGGCGTAGAGATTTATGAAAAATTCATATCAAAGCTTGACGGAACAATAAAATACTTATATAAACTTAATGATGGAAACATTATTGAAGGCGTACTTATGAAATATAAATATGGTAATACGCTATGTGTTTCCACTCAAGTTGGCTGCCGAATGGGTTGCGCTTTTTGTGCATCAACAATCGGAGGTCTTGTTCGTAATTTAAGTGCAGGAGAGATTCTTGGTCAGGTTATTGCGGTTAATCGTGATAACAAAACTGATGAAAATCGAGGTGTAACAAACATCGTTTTAATGGGAAGCGGTGAACCACTTGATAATTATGATAATGTTTTAAAGTTTCTCAATCTTGTCACTTGTGAAGACGGATTAAATATTTCTATGCGAAATATTTCACTTTCTACTTGTGGAATAGTTCCTAAGATTTATGAACTGGCAAAAGAAAAATTAGGATTGACTTTGTCGTTATCACTTCATGCGCCTGATGATAATTTAAGAAAAAATATAATGCCGATTTCTAAAGCATATAAGTTGGAAGACACTATTAATGCGATGCGCTCTTATGTTAAATCTACAGGTCGGCGAGTAGTTTTTGAATATGCGCTTATTTCAGGTATCAATGATACGAAAGAATGTGCTCAAAAACTTTCTGATTTAATAAAAGGAATGCAATGTCATGTCAACTTAATTCCGCTAAATTCCGTTGATGAAAGCGGTCTTAACGGATCCGATTCAAATAGAGTTAAGAATTTTAAAATGACTTTAGAAAAACTTGGCATTTCGGTAACCGTGCGCAGAGAAATGGGTGCCGATATTTCAGGTGCTTGCGGTCAATTAAGAAGAAGCTACTTAAAAAAGGAGGATTCTAAATGCAATACTTCGGTTTAAGTAACAAAGGAATGGTTCGTGGAAGCAATGAAGATTTTTTTCACGTTCCTGAAAAAGCGGATGATAAAACTTTTTTTATTGTTGCAGATGGAATGGGCGGTGAAAATGCCGGTGAAGTTGCAAGTTGTTTGGCAGTTTCAAGCGCTGCTGTTTATTTGAATGAGAATTTCTATTTGGAAAATGACGTCGCCATTCTTTTGCGAAAAGCATTAAATGCAGCAAATAAAACGGTTTATGATACGGCTAAAGCAGATAAAAACTACGAGAGCATGGGAACAACAATGGTTTGTGCTGTTGTAAAAGATAATAATGTTTTTGTTGCAAACGTAGGTGATAGCAGATGCTATATCGTTACGGAAAAGAATCTTGAGCAAATAAGTATAGATCATTCTTTTGTTCAAGAGATGGTTGATAAAGGGCTTTTAACTATTGATGAGGCTGAAAACCATCCGAATAAAAATCTCATTACACGCGCTATTGGCATTGGTAAATTTGTGAATGTTGATGTCTTTATGAAGAAATGGAAAAAAGGTGACAAACTTTTGCTTGCCAGTGATGGCTTGACGGGAATGCTTCATTCTGAGGATATTATTCGCATTATAAATGAAAATACTGATTGTGTAACAGCAGTTAATAAATTGATTGAGTCAGCAAATGAAGCCGGAGGAATAGATAATATTACGGCTGTACTTATATCTAACGATTAAGGAGAAAAATATTTATGGTCAACGACATAATTGACGGAAAATATCAAATATTATCAAAAATCGGAAGCGGTGGAACAAGTATTGTTTATAAAGCCAAAAGACTTGCTGATGATAAAGTTGTTGCAATAAAAATTGTTCGCGAAGAACTTGATAATATAAAAGAAAACGAAAGACATTTTCATTTAGAAGCAGAAGCACTTTCTAAAATGTCGCATCGTAATATCAGGCGTATCCTTGGCGTAGGGCAGTGGAATGACTCCCTTTATATGGTTACTGAGTTTGTGGATGGCATGACTCTTAAGGACATTATTTCAGCGGGTCAACTTTCACATAAAAAAGCACTTGACTACGCATTACAGATTATTGCGGGAATTGAACATGCCCATCGTAAAGATATTATTCACCGTGATATAAAACCTCAAAATATTATTGTTTCCAATGATGGAACAGTTAAAATTGTTGATTTTGGCATTGCAAGAATGACTAGCCAAACAACACGAACAATGGCTGGTAAGGATGTTGTTGGTAGTGTGCACTATCTTTCTCCTGAACAAGCTCGTGGTGCTCAAGTTGACAATAGAAGTGATATATATTCATTTGGTATTTTGTTATATGAGATGTTTACCGGAAAAGTTCCTTTTGAAGGAACAGAGGCGGTATCAATCGCTATGCGCCACGTTAATCAGATACCGGAACCACCGCAAAGTGTTAATTCGGATATTACGTCCGGTATAAATGATATAATAGTTAAGTGTATCCAAAAAGACCCTGAAAACAGATATCAAACTGCGTGGGAATTAAGAGAAGATCTTTTATTGTATGTTGCAAATCCTGATGGATTTTCTGTTGTTAAAGCAGAAAGTTTGCAAGGCAGAGAGAAACTTCCTCTTGATGATGAACAGTCAAAGTCGTCACAGTTTGAAGAATTTACTGTTCCTGATATTGAAGATGAAATTGAAAAGAAACGGAATAAAAAAAGATATTCAGGAAGTTCACAACGCAAAAAAGCGCGCACAAAAAAAATCGGTAAATTAATCATTCTTTTTGCTGCGATTTTGATGGTTGGTTTGTTAGTTTTTGCTGCAATTAAAATTATACCAACATTTTTTTCTGAACAAAAAGTTTATCCTAAAAACAGTGTACCTGCTGTAACCGGATATACTAAAGATGAGGCTGTGGCGATATTACATCAAGCATCCTTTAAAAAAATAGAATATGCCTATGATGATTCAAATACAGTTTCAGAGGGTAAAGTAATCAGGACAGAGCCTTCAGAAGGCAGTTTTGTCGAAGTAAATACTCAAATAACAATTTATATCAGCCGTGGTGGTGAAAAGATCATGGCGATAAATACTGTTGGTAAAAATATTGATGAAGCAGAGCGTGTTTTAAAGGAGCAAGGTCTATACATTAAGATCATCAATGCTGAAAATAGCGATAAGCCGATAGGTACTGTTGTTGCTCAAAGCAATTTAACTGAAACAGTTAGAGTTGGTGATACTATAACTCTTACGGTTGTAAATAGTGTATCAAACAAACTTGTTGCACCTAATTTGATAGGAATGAAAGATATAGATGCAATAAAAGAAAAAATAACTTCAGCCGGATTTAAAGTTGGTGTTATTAAAGAAATAGCAGTAACAGGCACATCTTCTACAGGAGTTAGTTGGCAAAGCGTTGAAGCAGGTAAAGAGATTGTTTATGTTATTGGCGAAGATACACCTTCACCACAAATTGATATTAATATTAATGTTGTTAAGAAAACTTATAAATGTATTTATGAGTATGAGTCACCTGATAACACCAACGAAGATTATACTTTAATTATTTATACTCATGATGGTGATATGATAGATGAGTTTACTTACACAGATACCAACAAAGTTTTCTGTGAGTATCCATGTAACGGAAGTGATAGTTACATGTTTGAATTATATGTTAATAACCAGATGCGTGATAGTAGATTGATTACAGCAAAACTTACTGAGGGCTCAAATTATGGTTGATAACGGCATGATTATAAAATGCGTTGCAGGTGTTTATGATGTGTTTTATGCTGGGACGATAATAAGTGCTTATGCCGCAGGAAAGTTCAGAAATCAAAATATGTCACCGATGGTCGGAGATTGTGTTAAGGTTAAATTTTCGGAGCGTGAAGGCGAAAAAAATCTTATAACAGATATTTTGCCAAGAAAAAATTCTTTAGTTAGGCCGCCTATAGCAAATGTACAAACTTTGCTTATTACAATGGCTGTGAAAAAGCCTAACCCGGACCTTAAACTTGTTGATCAACTTATATGTTACTGTCGATTAAATGATATTGATCCTATTGTATGTATAAATAAAAGTGATTACGATGTTTTATCGGCACAAAATATTGCACAACAGTATGTTAAAAGTGGTGTTAAAGCGTTCATTACAAGTATTGAATCTATTGATACAATTGAGATACTAAAAAAAGCAATAAAACCCGGAATAACATGCTTTTGCGGTCAATCCGCGGTTGGAAAATCTTCCCTTACAAATCTTTTGATAGGCAGGGAACAGTTTGAAACCGGTGGATTAAGTAAAAAGACAGAACGAGGCAAACACACAACAAGACATTCTGAATTGGTTCCATTTGGTGATGAAAAATGGCTTGCTGATACGCCTGGATTTTCGTTGCTTGAAGTTCCCGAAATGTCAGAGGAAGATTTTAAAGAATTGTACTTTGAATTTAGTAATTATTCTTGTGATTGCAGATTTAACGGATGCAACCATATAAATGAACCTGATTGTGCAGTGAAAAATGCGGTAGAACGTGAAGAACTTTCTAAGGAAAGATACGAACGCTATAAAGAACTTTTTGAAGAAGTTAAAGATAAATGGAGGAGAAGATATGATTAAAATTTCACCAAGTATACTTGCAGCTGATTTTTCGCAAATGGGAAAACAAGTTGAGTTTATTGATAAATGTGGTGCGGATATGATACATTGTGATGTTATGGATGGAATGTTTGTACCTAACATTTCATTTGGACCGGATATGATCAAAGCATTTAGAAGACATACACAAAAACCTTTGGATGTTCATCTGATGATTGAAAAACCGGAAAGGTATATTGATAATTTTGTAGAAGCAGGTGCTGATTATATAACAATTCATTATGAGGCATCTCCACATCCCCACAGAACGCTTGGATATATCCGTTCAAAGGGAGTAAAGGCCGGAATAGTGTATAATCCAGGAACGTCTCTTGGATCATTAAAACACCTTATAGATATGGTTGATATGGTTCTTTTGATGTCTGTAAACCCAGGCTTTGGTGGTCAAAAATTTATTCCATCTATATTAGATAAGATTCGTGAAGCAAAAGAAATTATTGGTGAAAGAGATATATTGCTTGAAGTTGATGGTGGTGTAAATGAAGAAAATGCACCTGCTATTAAACTTGCAGGAGCCAACGTTTTAGTTGCGGGAAGTAGTGTTTTTTCATCAAAAGATCCTCAAAAAGCCATTGAAAATTTAAGAAACAATATGTAACAAAAAAGTCCTTCTTTGTATATTATACAAAAGGAGGATTTTTTTATGAAGAAATTGTTTTTTCGTTTTAACATTATGGGGCTAATTTGTATTTTGGCAGGAATCACATTTATAATTTTTAATATACCGTTGTATATGTGGCTAATATTATTTGGTGCTTGTTTAATTGCAGCAGGGTTTTACTTGTGTAGATAATCGGGGGTGTTTTTTTGAAAATCATATGTATAAAAGTGCCTAAAATATTAAAAAATGTATTTATGCAATTAATTGCAAAAGAAGACAAAAAAACTATTGAAAAAAAGCTTGTCAAGTGATATAATATAATAAAAATTAAAATACGGAGGTATATTACAATGTCTGAGAATAAAGGAATTATTACTAGACCCGATGCCGGAGGTACGATTTCATATTCAGAAGATGTTATTGCAATAATATCTGGTCTTGCTGCGTCTGAAATTAAAGGTGTTGCAGGAATGAGTGGTGACTTTAAAAGCGGTTTAGGTGAACTTTTAGGCCGCAAAGATCTTAGCAAAGGCATAAAGGCGAACATTTCAAATGAAGATGTTACCATTGATTTAAATATAATTGTTGTTTATGGTTCAATTATTTCTGATGTTGCTCTTGAAATTCAAAAAAGCGTTAAGCGTGCTGTAGAGGGAATGACAGGTCTTAAAGTTATGGGCGTAAACGTATTTGTTCAGGGCGTTCAGATAAATGGCGAAAAGAAGTAGGAGTATATTATGAAGATTGGCGAGAGATTGTTGCTTATTTTTATGTCGGTTATTTTCTTCGGGGTAGTGTTGTGCATTGGTGCATGCGTGTGGAGTGAAGATATAATGATGGCTACCTTTGAATTTATTGACACTTCTATTTTTATCAAAATTGCAATAACTGCCGTTTTACTTATACTGGCTGTTTTATCTTTTCGTAGTATGTTTGTTTCTACCGGTAGAAACAAAACAACATCTGCACTTGCTGCAAGTACTGATGAGGGTGCGATTTACATAAATCTTGATACGATTAACGATCTTGCGTCAAAAGCGGTTAAAAAGATTGATGATGTTCGTGAGATGAAGGTTAGAACTGTTATCGCAAACGACGGTGCTAACATTGCTGTTAAAGTTGCATTAAATCCCGAAAGCGTGATTCCTGAAATATCAGCAAGAGTTCAGCAGAGCGTTAAAACGGATATAGAGGCTTTGTGTGGTATCGCTGTTAAAAAAATAATCGTTCAGGTTGATAATTCGTTACAGACACAAAAAACAAAATAAAATTAAAAGGGCGGGATTTCTCGCTCTTTTGTAAATACTTATGGAGGATAAGATGGCAAAAAACAATAATCCCAGAAGCAAAGCAAGAGAAATCGCATTTAAACTCTTGTTTGAAGATATGTTTGGGACAAGTACTGCATTAGATATGTTAGGCATGCTTTTTGAGGAAGAGATCAAATGGAGTGAAATCAGTGAAGAAAATACTGACTATATCCAGTGGATTCGTACAAATACAAAGGAAAATCAGGAAAAAATCGATGAAATTATTTCTTCGTTTGCAAAAGGCTGGACTATTGAAAGAATGAATAGAGTTGATGTTTCTATTTTAAGATTAGCGCTTTGTGAGATTGTTTATCGTGAAGATGTTAATACCGGCACTGCTATAAATGAGGCCGTTGAATTGGCAAAGAAATATTCTTCAGATGAAGGTCCTTCGTTTATTAATGGAATTTTGGGGGCATACGTCAGAAGCTTATGATTTTTTTAGGGATTGATACAAGTTGTTATACTACGTCTGTAGCGGCCGTTGACGGTGATGGAAATTTGGTTGCGCATAAGCGCAGATTACTTTCGGTTGCCGAAGGGGAAAGAGGCTTACGCCAAAGCGAAGCCTTTTTTAAACATATAAATAATTTTCCTGAATTATACAAAGAATTATTAAATCACATTGATCCTAAAGATATTACTGCCGTTTGTGTAAGTACACAACCAAGAGGTGTTGGAAACTCATATATGCCTGTGTTTTTTGCAGGAAGAAGGCTCGCTGAAACAATAGCGATGAGTCTTAACGTGCCTTTGTTTGCAACAGACCATCAACAAGGCCATATTCAGGCAGCAACTTTTGGTCTTGAAATGCCTAAAGAAAAGTTTTGTGCAGTTCATCTTTCGGGAGGAACAACAGAAGTTCTTCTTGTTAAAGAAACTGAAAGTGAATTTAAGTCCAAAATAATTGCGGCAACAAAAGATATAAATGCAGGACAGTTAATTGATAGGCTTGGTGTAAAAATGGATCTTGGTTTTCCTGCAGGTAAAGAAGTAGATAAGCGCGCATGCTTATATTCGGGCACTAAACTTGTTTTGCCGATAAGTGCTTCTTTTGATGCATGTAATTTTTCCGGAACGGAAGCCGCAGCTATAAGAGAGTATGAAAATGGTACAAATATTGATGCGGTATGTGAAGGCGTAATGTCAGCAGTTACCAGAACACTTGCCAAAATGGTTGGTGGTGCCGCCTACTATGCAGGCGTTGGCGATGTGCTTATGGCAGGTGGAGTATCTTCCAGTGAATATTTACGCAAGTATTTGCCAATTTATCTTGAAAAGCGCGGAATGCACGTTAATCTTAAATTTTCTTCGGTGGAATTTAGTTCGGATAACGCTGTTGGAGTTGCTCTTTTAGGAAGAAAAAAATTTTTGTTAAGAGGTTAAAGTATGATACTTGATGGAAAGGCTTTAGCTAAGTCGATTAAAGAGAATTTAAAGAAAAAAATTGAAAATTCAGGGAAAAAAGTTGCTCTTGCAGTTATACTCGTTGGTGAGGACCCTGCAAGTTGCATTTATGTGAGAAATAAAACTAATGATTGTCACGAAGTGGGAATTGAGTCTCTTGAATATAAACTTCCTGCGTCAACGACCCAAGAAGAATTAATGGCTCTTATTGATAAATTAAATAACGATGATAATGTGCATGGTATCCTTGTGCAATTTCCGTTGCCTGAAGGCCTTGATGAAGCGGCTGTTGTTCGTGCAATTTCGCCACAAAAAGACGTTGATGGTTTTTCCAAAATAAACGTTGGCGGTGTTTTAATGAATGATAAAGATTGCTTTGTTTCTTGTACGCCTGCAGGTGCTTTAGAACTTATTAAATCAAGTGGAATTAATATTACCGGCAAAAATGCAGTTGTTGTAGGTAGAAGTAATAACGTAGGCAAACCGATGGCGCTTTTATTATTGAACGAAGGTGCAACAGTCACGGTTTGTCATTCAAAAACACAGAATTTGGCTGATGTTACAAAAAATGCGGATATTCTTGTATGTGCAGTTGGAAAAGCACACATGATTACCGCAGATATGGTAAAAGACGGTGCGGTAGTAATTGATATCGGTATAAGTCGAATAGACGGAAAACAAGTGGGAGATGTTGATTTTGAAAATGTTTCCGCAAAAGCATTTGCAATAACACCTAATCCGGGCGGTACGGGACCGATGACGCGTGCAATGCTTATGTATAATACTGTTAAGGCTGCGGGTCTTATATGAATGTAACAGAATTAAATAAATATGTTAAAAATTTTATATCTTCAGATCCTACCCTTAACAACATTGATGTAGTTGGTGAGATTTCTGGTTTTAAAAAACACTCTTCAGGACATATATATTTCACACTAAAAGATGAAGGCGCAGCGGTAAGGTGCGCCTTTTTTAAACCGTATTCATTATATGCGGATAAAGATCTAAAAGATGGCCTGCGTGTACGCGTACGGGGAAAAGTTACTATTTTTGAGCGTGATGGACAATATCAACTTAACATTTTTTCTGTTGAGAAAGATGGTGTTGGTAATCTTCATTATGAATTTGAATTATTAAAAAAGAAACTCTATGATGAAGGTTTGTTTGATAATAAATATAAAAAAGAAGTGCCAAAGTATGTAAAGAAAATAGGTGTTGTAACTTCACCAACTGGTGCGGTTTTCAAGGATATTGTAAATGTGGCAACAAGACGCTGTCCATGCATCGAAATTTTACTTGCTCCTGTTAATGTACAGGGGGAAGATGCACCGCGATCGATTTGTACAGGATTGATGGCGTTAGATGACCGACCGGATATTGATGTTATTATCGTAGGTCGTGGCGGAGGCTCCATTGAAGATCTTTGGTGTTTTAATAATGAGAATGTTGCGCGTTGTATTTTTGCCTGCAAAAAGCCCGTTATTTCTGCGGTTGGTCATGAAACAGATTTTACAATAGCTGATTTTGTTGCCGATTTGCGTGCGCCAACACCATCTGCTGCGGCAGAACTTGCTGTTTTTGATTATTATGATGCACTTGAGGATGTCGATTATTTTGAAAGAGTATTTTTAAAGTATATAGACGATATTTTTTATTTTTATGAGCAAAAAATCAAAGATTATTCCTATTCTTTTGATGATCCTCAAAATATTATTGATAGATACTATCATCAATTAGAACTGCTTAAATTACGTCTTTTTGATGCAGTAGATATAGAAAGCAAAGAAAATCTTTTAAATAATTTAGCAGCAAAACTTGATGCTCTAAGTCCACTTAAGGTTTTAGGGAGAGGATATTCGGTAATTCAAAACTCTGGTGGAAAAGTTATAAAAAACAGTTCTCAAGTTAAAATTGGTGATAAACTTTTTATAAAATTAAATAAAGGTGAAATAAAGGCGGAGGTGTTAGAATGAAGAATATTGAAGAAATGTCGCTTGAAGAAGCGATGAAAAATCTAGAAAATATGGTTGTTAAATTAGAAAATTCAGATCTTGCGTTGGACAAAGCCATTACTGTTTTTGAACAAGGAGTAAAACTTGTTGCGCACTCTAAAAAACTGCTTGATAGTTATGACAAAAGAATTACTGTTTTAAAAAAAGAAAACGGTATTTTAAAAGAAGAAAAAATGGAGATTGCAGATGAAGAATGATTTTAAAAATAAAATAGAATATTATTGTTCGTATACAAATGATAAGATGAAAGAATATCTTTCACATAGAGAGATCCCTTCAAACATGCAGGAAGTAATGTCGTACAGTGTTTTTGCAGGTGGTAAACGATTAAGACCGGCAATTTTACTTGCTTCTTGTGAATTGTTTGGTGGGAATATTGACGATGCTGTTCCCTTTGCATGTGCAATAGAATTTATTCATACATATTCGCTTATTCACGATGATTTGCCTGCGCTTGATAATGATGATTATCGCAGGGGACGCTTAACATCACACAAAATGTTTGGCGAAGACCTTGCAATTCTTGCCGGTGATGCGCTTTTAAGTTATGCCTTTGAAATTATGCTTGATGCAATCTCTAATGAAAATGGTTTAAATGCTTCAAAATTTATTGCAAAAGCGGCAGGCGTTAAAGGCATGGTTGCAGGTCAGTGGGTTGATGTAAGTTCAAATGGAAAAATTTTAGATGAAGAACAAATGAAGTATATTCATATGAATAAAACTGCTGCAATGATTTCGGGTGCTGTTAAGGCAGGTGCTTCATGTGGTGGTGCAACGGCTAAAGATATTGAAATTATGGCAAAATATGCCGATGCGATAGGATATACGTTTCAAATTATTGATGATATTCTTGATGTTGAAGGCGAAACGGAAAAGTTGGGCAAAAAAACAGGAAGTGATGCTTTGAATGGCAAAACAACTTATGTAACTCTGTATGGAATAGAAGGCGCAAGACAGAAAGCAAAAGAATATACTGATTATGCAATATCGCTAATAAGTCGTTATGGAGAAAAGGCGAAGTTTTTTAAAGATCTTGCCGAACATCTGCTTAATAGAAGCAATTAAAAAAGTGCTGTGATTATTCACAGCATTTTTTGTATTTAATTATAAAAATAGTTAAGAATAAATTTTAGGAGAATTTTATGAATATTTTTATAATTTTATTTGCTGTAATTGCAGGCTTTGTAAACGGAATTTTTGGTGTTGGTGGAGGCACAGTGCTTATGCCCATATTGTATAAATATTTAGGTGATGAAAGAAATGCGCATAATTGCATCTCATTTTTCGTGTTGCCTTTATCAGTTATTAGCAGTACAATTTATCGAAAAAATGTTGATGGCACGATGGTTTTATTTGTTTGTATAGGGGCATTATTAGGAGGATTTTTAGGACTTAAAATGAGTAAAAAGTTTTCAGTTGATTTTTTGAAAATTATGTTTGGATTAATAATCATTTTTTCAGGGGTAAGTGCTTTTTTATGATTGCATTTATTGTCGGATTTTTATCATTTATTCTTGCAGGGTTTGGATTGGGCGGTGGAGTTCTTTTTGTTCCGTTAATGTCACTTTTTTACGGAATTGATCAAAGTGATGCTCAATACATTGCGTTGGTTGCATATATTCCTGCTGCATTTTCAATTATTATTTCTTCAATAAAACAAAATGCAAAAGCATATAAAAAAATCTTATTAATTATTCCGTGGGGGATAGTCGGTGCAATACTTGGTGCTATAGTTGCTATAAAAATTGACGTTCAAATATTAAGAAAACTCTATAGTGCTTTTTCAATTTTAGTTGGCATTTATATGTGCTTTAGTGTTTTTGCTAAGAAAAAATCATCATTTAATGGCTTTTTTGTCAAAAATAAATAAAATTTTCTGTAAATTTTATGAAAAATTTCAATTTGCCTATAGATTTTTATATAAATATATTATATAAT
>JAZULU010000123.1:0-2076 GCA_045603265.1 Clostridia bacterium | reverse complement strand
TAAGGCGGTATAAATATGAGCAATTTTAGTTATGAATATGAAAAAAGCACAAAAACTCTTGAAACCTTTGAGTGGGATAACACCTGGTGGGATCACGCTAATGTTGAGGGCGTTCCGAGAGTGCTTTATATCGGTGATTCAATTTCCTGCCATGTAAGAATTGCCGCAACAAAAGAAGCAGATAATAAAATATTCTTTGATGGCTTCGGCACGTCAAAGGCACTTGATAATCCTTTCTTTTTTGAGTCGGTGCGTCTGTTTGCTATGCAACAAGGCAAAAGAAAGGCAATACTTTTAAATAACGGCCTTCACGGCTGGCATTTAGATGATCAGACTGCTTATAGCGAATATTATGAAAAGATGATAACTTCACTTTTAAATGAGTATGAAAACACTCCTTTGATCTTGCTTTTGACTACTCCCGTTGAAAATAAAGAGCGTGACGAAAGAGTTAAAAAAAGAAATGAAACCGCATTAAAACTTGCAGAAAAATACGGTCTTCAAGTTCTTGATTTTTATTCGATCATTAAAGGTTGCGGTGATGAAATCTTCTCTGATGGCGTTCACTTAAAGCCCCAAGGCTACGAACTTTTAGCCAAAGAAATCGTAAACACAGTACGTCAGTTATAAAAACATTGAAATTGTAAAAAATATGTTTGACATATTTACAAAACTATGGTACTATTAACAAGCCGCACATGGTCGTGTTTGTTAAATCTCTTTTTAAGAGTACCGATATTTGGCGAGATTTGTAGAGGAGGTGCTACATGATGTTTGCAGTTATTAAAACAGGCGGTAAGCAGTACCGTGTTCAGGAAGGCGACGTTATTTTCGTAGAAAAGATGAATGCAGAAGTTGACGCTGCAGTTAATTTTGATGTTCTTCTTTGCGGCGAAGGTGATGACGTTACTGTTGGTACACCCGTTGTTGAAGGTGCAAAGGTAGAAGGTAAGGTTCTTAGCCAGGGCAAGGGCGATAAGATCGTTGTGTTCAAGTTCAAGGCTAAAAAGGGCTACAGAAGAACTACCGGTCACCGTCAGCCTTTCACAAAGGTTGAAATCACTAAGATTTCAAAGTAATTATGACAAAGGTCATATTTTACAAAAACAAAAAAGGCGATTTTTTCGGGTTTGAGGCAAAAGGCCATGCAGGTGGCGGTGAAGAAGGTTTCGATATCTATTGCGCAGCCATTTCAGCCATTACTCAAACAGCGTGTATTGGTTTAGAAGATGTTTGCAAATGTAAACTTGATCTAAAGATGCGCGATGGCTACCTTAAAGCAACGATAAGTGCTAAGGAAGCAGAACAAGAAAATTGCCAAACAGTATTTAGAACTCTTAATCTGGGTCTTCAATCTTTTAAAGAAGAAAACCCAAAATACATTCAAATATTTGAGGAGGTGCAGTAATAATGCTCCGCATGAACATACAGTTATTCGCTCATAAAAAGGGTGTAGGTTCAACCAAGAACGGCCGTGACAGTGAATCCAAGCGTCTTGGCGTTAAGCGCGCAGACGGTCAGATGGTAATCGCAGGCAACATCCTTGTTCGTCAGAGAGGTACCAAGATCCATCCCGGTCTTAACGTAGGTATCGGCAGTGACGATACACTTTATGCAAAGGCTGACGGCATCGTTCGCTTTGAACATAAGGGTAAGGATAAGAAGCAGGTTTCAATTTATCCTGTTGCTTAATATCCGAAGCTCAATAAGCAATGCAAACATAAACCCTCGCAAGTTATTTGCGAGGGTTTATTTACTTTGTTGTGGCAACCATAAAAGCTCAGTCATTTACCGCGATGTAAACTCCTTCGCTTTTAGAACGCCACGCCTCGTCTTGCAATGCTTCTTGAGCTTCGGTGACGATATAAAATACTTTGTACTTTAAAACAAAAAGTCACACAAACATACCCCTTGCGAAAGCACGAGGTATTATTTTTTTAAATCACCACAATTCCTAAAATATCGCAGAGACCTTTGATAAGATCATAATTGTCGCCGTAAGTGATGATGTAATGCTGGCACATAACCTTTTGGGCAAAATCGGGAACGTTATCAAGCAATATCTCAAGGCCGGGA
>JAZULU010000122.1:0-10553 GCA_045603265.1 Clostridia bacterium | reverse complement strand
ATAATCACAGGAATGTCGGAATGCTTTTCTCTTATTATTTTCAAAAATCTTTCGTGTGTTTTTCTTAAATGCTCCGCATCAGGTGCATTATGATCATAATCATAAACAAAAAGACTCATCGGCAGAGATGCAATATATTCTGCCATAATATCCTCACCTTTTGCATTACCTGAAAAACCAAGATTAATATAATCAATATTATTTTGAGTACAAATTAAATTCTGATAACAAGTGCCGGGACGTGATGCACATCCACCCTGAGTTATTGACGAACCGTAATAAACTATAGGCAATTTATCTTCATATGCTTTACCATCAGAAAGAGTTGATCCTTTTTTTATTCCTACATATACATCGTTCACACCTGCATAAAGTGGAAAGTTTATGGTAAAATTATGCATACCATCTTCCCACTCGCGTCCCGTCATGCGTACTACGTTTCTCGTTTTTTTAATACTGCAGTCAGGTTGAAATGAACCAACAAAGCCTTTATTTCTGCCATCATCGCAATAAAGATCAAAGCCACCGGAAGCTAAAGCCGTTATATGAGGACCAATCCAGAAATCCGGTTGTTCAACAGCAATAGCAATGAACGGAGAATCAGATGCAAAGCGAACTCTGCCGCCCGCAGTGCATTTACTAAGCGTGTTTACGCCATCACTAACCTTTTCTGCAATTTCTGGTGGCATACGAAGAAACTGTTCGCCACCATCAAGAAGCCCATAAATTTTAAATGGTGCCTTTCTAATATCGTACCATTCAATATCAAGTCCTTCAAAGGACGCTGCTGCAAAATTTTTATCTATTTCTTCTATTTTCATAATATTCACTCCTTCTATGCAAAAAATTCTATCACACAAATTAATTCAAGTCAATATATAAAAAGAGCAAGTTAAAAACTTGCTCTTAAAAAATTATTAATTAAGACGATCTTCGTATTTCTTAACATTGGCCTCATTGGTCCAATTTGTTACCATAGTTGACCACTCTTGATTCTTTTTCTCGTCTGTGAGTTTCTTTTCAATTTCTTCTTTTACATCTTCATAAGCAACTTTGCCTTCAGGAATATCCTCAATGCAACGAATGATATGATATCCGTAATAAGTAGCAACAGGCTCACTCACCTGACCAGCTTCAAGTTCTCTTGCTGCCATTGAAAATTCTTCAACCATGCCATCACCGTTTCCTACAAGATAGCCTTTCTTTGCAGCTTCCTCTGTAGTCATACCGGTATCTTCAGTGTTTTCAATCATAACTTTAATAAAGTTAGCTTCATCACCGTCTTTTACAGAATTATAAATTTTATCGGTCTTTTCCTGAATCTTCGCAGTAGCCTCTTTAATTGCAAGATCGTACTGTTCCTGAAGTTCATCTCTTGTTTTCTGTGCAGCATCTAAAGCAGATTGTTCTTCTGCTTTTTTAGTTTCATCAGTTTCTTTTTCGATAGTTGCTTTACGAGTTGCAATTTCCTCATCATATTCAGCGATCGTTGCTACAATGGCTTTAAGTTTCTGAACATCTTCTTCTTCAAATCCAATAAGGATGTGCTGAACAAATGAGTATCCGGGACGATTATATGCAAACACATCATATGTAGTCGTTGCTCCGGATGAAAGAGTAATTGATTCACCGTTTCTTGCTTTTACATAAATAGCGTCAGTTGAGAGCTCCTGTTCCTGCTCTTTTGCTAAAGCATCATATTCGCTAATAACATCAGCCTCAGGAACTTTAACGTCTTTAAGTTTATCTTCTCTGAATCTTTCGATAGCATTTGCAAGGAGTTGTTCTTCAAGCATTTCTGCTTCTGTTGTTCCCTGATCCTGAAGGCTCTGCTCATACTTTTCTAAAGCCTTGCGCTTAAAGAAGTCTTCATCACTTTCACCTTCGTTTTTACCATTGATCGTCTGACCTTCAAGCGCTAATTTATACTGTTCTACAAGTTCATTAACAAAAGCTTCTTTATTCTCATCAATAACAGCCTGTGCCTCTGCCCTTTGTTCATCAGTGTAGTTAAGATAGCCTTCAGCTTCTGCCTTCTGTTTTAAAACTTCATCACTGATAAGTCCTTCTAAGAACTCACCGGCCATACTATCAATATATGTCTGTGCAGTTGCTACGTCGTAACCGTAAGAAGTGTACATAGATAAATAGTATTTATAAATTTCATCATAATCACTCTTAAGAATAGTTACACCGTTTACTGTAGCAATTACAACATTGCTATCATCATCTTCAACAAGTGTACAGCCTGAAAACACACCTAAAAGAAGTGTAAAAATCAATGCTGTAGCAAAAATCTTTTTCATAAAATAAAACCTCCATTTTACAATTATATGTATTATACATTAAATATCGGTTATTATCAAGTAGTTTTTTTATTTTTCATTATTTTTTCCGGTACTACAAGTTCAATTTAGATTTTGTTGATACTCCAAATACGTTCTGAGCGCCTCTATCTTTTCCTTATCTTTTCTTCCTTTTGCCTTAATAATGACAGCAAATGTTCTACTTGATGTAATAAAACAGTTTGGAGAAAACTCACTTACTGCTAAAGATATTTTTTCAATATTGGGATTTGAATATACAAGTACAAGATTTTCATTTTCTTCCCTTACGGCAGTAACACCAACTTCACCGCCAAGTGAACGAATATATGCAATGTTTAAGAGATTTTCAACGCTTTCAGGTACACTACCAAATCGATCGTTAAGTTCATCATACATATCAAGCATACTATCTTTATCAGATATATCCGAGATTCTTCGATAGCAGGCAAACTTAACTGCTTCGTTGGGAATGTAATCATCGCTAATGTAAGCATCAAGTTTCATTTCAACAGCCGCCTTAGGAGCCTCAACAACATTTTTACCAAGATTTGAATCAACAGTTTCTTTTATCATCTTGCAATAGAGATCATATCCTATTCGCGACATATGTCCATGTTGTTCTCCGCCTAAAAGATTTCCTGCTCCTCTTATTTCAAGATCACGCATTGCAATTTTAAAGCCTGATCCCATCTGCGTAAATTCTTCAATGGCATTTAATCTTTTAACCGCATCTTCTCCGATAGCACGCATAGGCGGAATTGTAAAATAAGCATAAGCCATACGATTTGATCTGCCGACTCTTCCGCGAAGTTGATATAACTGTGCGAGTCCAAATCGTTGCGCATCCTGAACAATTATTGTATTTGCACCGGGAACATCTATACCGTTTTCTATAATCGTTGTACAAAGTAATACGTCATATTCACCTGCATAAAAGTCCATTATTATTTTTTCAAGATGTTTTTCGTCCATTTGACCATGACCGATAGCAACGCGAACGTCAGGTACAAGTTGGCGAAGTTTATCAGCAAATGTTTCAATTCCATCAATACGGTTAAACAAATAATATACCTGTCCTCCACGTTGTATTTCACGAAAAATCGCATCTCTGACTATTGATTCAGAATATTCTACAACGTAAGTCTGTACAGGATAACGTTCAAGAGGAGGCGTTTCCAGCAAACTCATATCCCTTATACCCGATAAAGCCATGTTTAACGTCCTTGGTATCGGTGTTGCAGACAGCGTCAAAACATCAATATTATTTTTTAACTGTTTAATTTTTTCCTTATGTGCAACACCAAAACGCTGTTCCTCATCAACAACTAACAAGCCAAGATTATTAAATTCAACGTCTTTTCCAAGAATTTTGTGTGTTCCGACAATAATATCAACTTTTCCGCTTTTTAAGCCTTCAAGAATAATTTTTTGTTCTTTTGCAGTTTTAAATCTGCTTAAGCATTCAACACGCACCGCTTGGAAATTAACAAGTCTGGTTTTTAGCGTATTATAATGTTGCTGTGCCAGAATTGTGGTTGGTGCAAGAATTGCCGCTTGTTTTCCTGACATAACTGCCTTAAAAACAGCCCGAAGAGCAACTTCAGTTTTGCCATAGCCAACGTCACCGCACAAAAGACGATCCATTGCTTTATCAGATTCCATATCTTGCTTTATTTCTGCAATGCAACGAAGTTGATCCGGCGTTTCCTCGTATTGAAAATCTTCCTCAAAATCTCTTTGCCACGGTGTATCGGGATCAAAGGCAATTCCTTTTGTGTTTTCTCTTGCTTTATAAAGTGAGAGAAGTTTTTCTGTCATATCCTCGATTGATTTTTTTACGCGGGCTTTTGTTTTATTCCATTCCTGCGTGCCAAGTTTACTCAATTTAGGTGACGTATCATCAGGCGCTATATATTTTTGAACTCTATTCATCTGTTCGACGGGGACATATAGTTTATCTTCATCGCGGTACTTCAAAAAAAGATAATCTTTCTTTACACCGTCAGTTTCAATTTTTACAATACCTTGATAAATAGCGATTCCGTTTGTTTCATGAACAACAGCATCACCTATTTTTAATTCAACAAATGAATCAATGGCATTTTTATTGGATTTTTGAACTGCTTTTTTATTTTGTTTTACCGATGCAAAGATATCGTTTTCTGCAATTAGCACAAACTTAGCGTCCGGATACTCAAAACCTTTTTCAACAGAACCAAGAACTACGGCAATTTGTCCCCTTTCAAGAACAACATTAGGTCTTTTTAAAGGAATAACACCTACACCAAACTCAGAAAACTCCTTAATTATTCTATCCGCTCTAGCCTGAGTACCCGCACACAAAACTGTTTCATACCCGGCATTTTGATAAATCTTAACCTCTTGGAGTAAAAATTCAGGTTTACCATGAAAAGATTGCATTGCCCTTCCATTAAATTTAAACACAGCCAAAGCTTCTGTTTCAGGCAAAGTCCCCGAAATCGTTTGCATGCTAATCACTTGATATTCTAATGATTTTTTCCAAAAACGCATAAATCCGGTAAAAACGTTCGCATGTCGTTGCAAAGCTTTTCCCTCTGCCATTAAATCCGAAATATTTTTAGAAAATTCTTGTTCAATATTTTCAGAACGTTCTTTTAATATCTTAACTTCGTCAAAAACGATCAACGCATCTGATGAAACGTAATCAAGCAAGGATGTATACTGAGGATACAGATATGGCATAAGTTGCTCGGAATTGGATAAAAACATACCATTTTTTAATTTTTCAGCCATAGGAATGAAAGTATCACTTGCAAAAGTAACCGCTTCTTTATTTTTACAATTTTTGTTAAATTTAACAACTTCATCGCTAAGAATTTTTGCGGCATTTTGGCGAATTTCATCTGTAGCACAAGTTTCTGATAAAGGCAAAATTTCTATACAATTAATTTTCTCTACAGAACGTTGTGATACTGGGTCTACAACTCGTATTGATTCAACTTCATCATCAAAAAAATCTATTCTTATAGATTGTTCCGAATTTTTTGGAAAAATATCAACAATGCCACCATGAATAAAAAATTCACCGCTTGAGTTTATCTGCGAAACAGAATGATATCCACAGTTTACAAGTTTTTTTCGTAATTCATCAATATCATATCGTTTATTGACCTCAATAATGATTTTTAAACTTTTAAGAACATTTGGAGGCATGATATTAAAGACAACTGATTCAAGGGGTGCAATTAATGCTGACGCACCATTAATACACGAATCAAGTGCTGAAATTCTTCGCATTTCAACTTCACCATTTTGAAATTGAGCGCCAAAAATTCTATCAAGACCTGGAAACACCACCGCTTTCTTTCCAGTATAAAATTCAAAATCTTTTTTTATTTTTTCAGCACTTGAAATCCCTTGCGTAACAAACAAAATCATTCTATCTTCTGCAAGCGCAGAAGCAATATGAGTTTTTTGTCCATCCGAAACGCCAAAAACCGAGATGGGTGTTACCCCCTCCCGGATATTTTTTTCAAGCCTGCAGAAATCTGCGTTTTTTTCCAACGCACCTTTATACAGTTTGAACATTATTTACCTCGCTTGATTATATTTTTGCATCGAAGAATCAATGCCGTTTTTAACTATTTCAACAGCCGCTTTTGCCGCAAAAGTAAAAGTTTCCTCCATTATCTTTTGCGAATCTTTAGAAAATTTACCCAGCACATAATCTGCAAGATCCATTTCTTTATGGGGTGGTTGTCCGATACCAATACGAACTCTTGGAAAATTTTCGCCAAGATGCGGAACTATTGATCGCATACCATTGTGTGTTCCAGGTCCACCTTTTGCGCGAATTCTAACTTTACCTTCAGGCAAGTCAATATCATCATATATGACTATGATGTTTTCCGGCTTAATCTTGTAAAACTGCATTATCTGTAAAATACATCTGCCACTATCATTCATATATGTTTGCGGTTTAACAAGAAAAACTTTTTTGCCATCAATTTTCGCATCAAAAATAATACCATCAAATTTTTCTTTAGGCATTGAAGCATTTAACTCTGCCGTTAAAATATCTATGGTCATAAAACCAACATTATGTCTTGTTAAAGTGTATTGCGAGCCCGGATTTCCCAGACCCGCAATTACGAATATTTCATCATTTCCAGTTTTTATAATTAAGCACCCAGCCTTTCTTGTTTGTCTGTCTTTCGCGTGCTATACATAAATCATTTTCTTCAACGTCTTGTGTAACTGTGCTTCCCGCAGCAATAAATGAATTGTCACCAATTTTAACAGGTGCAATAAGATTTGCATTACATCCTATAAATACATGATCGCCAACAACTGTTTTATGCTTATTTTTTCCATCATAATTTACAAAAACAGTGCCGCAACCCATGTTACAATTTTCGCCAACTTCAGCATCTCCGACATATGTAAGATGACTTACTTTTGTTCCATCACCAATATTTGATTTTTTTATTTCAACAAAATCGCCTATTCGTGCATTTTTTCCTATAACTGATTCAGGTCTTATGTATGCATTTGGACCAACCTTAGTATTTTCACCGATAGAAGATGAAAGAATAACTGAAGCCTCCACTACACATCCGTCGTCAATTTTTGAATTATCAATACGGTTATTAGAATAAATGATGCAATTTGATCCAATAACAGTATCTCCTGATATAACGTTACCCGGATATACTACAGTATCGTTTCCGATAACTACCCCTGCTTCAATATAGGTGCTTTCAGGATCAATAAGAGTAACGCCTTCACGCATTATTCTTTCGTTTATTCTCTTACGCATCATTTTTTCTGCTTCAGAAAGTTGAACTCTATCATTTATGCCCATTGCTTCTGTTACGTCATCAGCAATACATGCGCCAACTTTTTTTCCTTCTGAGCGCAAAATACCAAGGGTATCAGTAAGATACAACTCACCTTGAGCATTATTTGATTCAACCTTTGTTAATGATTGAAGAAGGTCGCTGATCTTAAAACAGTAAATTGACGTATTAATTTCACAGATTTTTTTCTGTTCTTCAGTTGCATCTTTATGTTCAACAATTCCTTTGACTGATCCATCAGTATCGCGAATAATTCTACCGTATCCGAATGCGTCATCAACGATGGCAGTAAGAACACACGCAGACATATCTTCTTCAATGGCAGTGTTTATGAGTTTCTGGAATGTTTCGCCTGTGATCATTGGCATATCACCGGCAGTTATTGTAACGTAACCTTCTTTGCCCTCAAGATAGTGCTGACCGCACATTACAGCATGAGCAGTTCCTCTTCTCTCTGTTTGTTCAGCATATCGCGCATCATCTTTAAAAAGTTCGTGAAGAAGTTCTCCCTTTCTTCCGGTTATAACGATTGGCTGATCATCTGATACTGTTTTTACAGCATTAAAAACGTGCTTAACAAGTTGATATCCGCAAACCTTGTGCATAACCTTAGGAACATCGGATTTCATCCTCTTACCATCGCCGGCAGCAAGAATTAAAGAAGTTTTGTACATAATAATCCTCCATTTTCGCAAGAACAGGGGCTTTCACGAATGAAAGCCCCATAAATAAGCTCTTTTTATTCTTCAAAATATTTTTCTAGTACAGTCTTTGAGATAGTTTCACGCAGTTCGGTTTTTATTGGATGTGCAACATCCTTAAATTCACCTACAGAATTCTTAACGCTTGGCATTGCAACAAACAAAGACGTTGTACCTTCAATAACTTTTATATCATGAACTACAAATTCATCATCAAAAGTAACTGAAGCAACTCCCTTAAGTTTACCTGCATTTTCAACCTTACGCATTCTCACGTCTGTAATTTGCATAAACTATTTTCCTCCTATGCTACAATAATATTTTACAACAATTAAGCATTTTTGGCAAATACTTATTCTGCGCTGTCTTTCTGTGCTGCAGCAATGATCTTCTGTGCAACCATCTGAGGCACTTCTTCGTAACGAACGAAGTCCATCTTGTATAATCCTCTACCTTGAGTCATCGCGCGAAGATCCTTTGCATAACTGAACATTTCAGCTAACGGAACTTCACCGTCAATACGCTGTCCGTTTGCCTCCGGAGTCATTCCAAGAACTCTGCCGCGACGCTTGTTGATATCACCAATAACGTCACCCATATAATCATCGGGAACAGTGATCTCTACAGAATATACCGGTTCAAGAAGCACCGGATTAGCGCCTGAACAGCCGGTTTTATACGCAATGGATGCAGCCATCTTAAATGCCATTTCTGACGAGTCAACATCATGATATGAGCCATCGTAAAGTGTACATGAAATTCCCGTTACGGGATATCCTGCAAGAACACCTTTTTTCATACATTCAAGCAATCCTTTTTCTACTGCAGGAATATATGATCTGGGAACAGCGCCACCCACAACTTTATCAACAAATTCAAACTCTTTATCACTGGGATTGAATTCAATCCAACAATCACCGTATTGACCGTGTCCACCAGATTGTTTCTTATGTTTTCCTTGTGCTTTTACCGATTTTCTGATTGTTTCTTTGTAAGGAACCTGCGGAGTTTTAAGTACGGCTTCACCATTATACTTGTTTTTAAGTTTTTGAACAGTTATATCAAGGTGCATATCGCCTAAGCCCATAAGAATCATTTCATTGGTCTCGGTATTTTTTTCAAGACAAAGAGTATTATCTTCTTCTATAAGTTTACGCAAGCCTGAGAAAACCTTATCCTCATCACCTTGTTTTTTGGGAACAACTGCCATGCGCATACCGGGCCATGGATTTTCAACAGACTCATACTGTATCTTCTTGCCCGAGTATAATGTGTGACCGGTAAGTGTATATTGTAGTCTGCCTATTGCACCAATATCACCGGCATAAAGTTTTTGAACTTGAGTCTGATTTTTACCCCTGAGAACATAAATATTACCTGACTTTTCAGCCTTATCTTCATTAGCATTATAAAGAGCCGTATCAGCCGTAAGAACACCTGAACGCACCATAAACACAGAAAGTTTACCTGCAAAAGGATCCGATATGGTTTTAAATACATATGCGGAGAAAGGTTCATCTTCTGAACAGGTGCGAATATCATCAAGTCCTTCAAATTCTTTGTTTTCACTTGAAGGAATAAAACGCATAATAGTATCCTGAAGAAGTCTAACTCCTTTAAGATCAAGAGCACATCCGCAAAGAACGGGAACTGCTGAAGAATCAGCAACACCAAGTCCAAGGCCCTTTATTATTTCATCATGAGTAAGTTCTTCACCCATAATTACTTTTTCCATAAGTTCTTCATCATTTTCTGCAGCAGTTTCCATTAATGCAGCATGTTCAAGTTCAATAGTGTCCACAATTTCTGAAGGAACTTCTGTTTTCTCACGTTTTTCACCTTTAAAAACATAAGCTTGTTTATCAATAAGATCAACAAACCCTGTCATTACCCCATTTTCAATTATAGGATAAAGGATAGGTACAATGTTCGAACCGTACTTTGCTTTTAATTCAGCAACGGTATTGTCAAAAGAAGTATGCTCCTTATCAATCTGATTTATAAAAATAACGCGGGGTATTTTTTTCTTTTTGGTAATCTCAATAGCTTTTTCAGTACCAACATCAATTCCCTGAGCCGAAGCAACAATAACTGCACCGTCACATACATTAAGTGCATTAAGTACACTACCTTCAAAATCAAAATAGCCGGGACAATCAAGAATATTTATTTTTGACTGTTCAAACTCTACAGGTGCAATAGAAAGCGAAATAGATATATGTCTTTTAATTTCTTCGGGATCGTAATCGCATACTGTACTGCCATCATCTGTTTTGCCTAAGCGTTCGATATTACCGTTTAAAAATAACATCGCCTCAGTAAGTGAAGTTTTACCATTTCCTCCGTGGCCGATAAAGGCAACATTTCTTACATTTGAAGCGTGATAGTCCATTTTCAAAAACCCCTTTCAATTTAGCTAAAATTTAATTGCTATATATATTATACATTGTTCTTTAACGAATTTCAAGATAAAATTTAAAAAATCGTTCACAAATTTCAAGTTTTTTTGATATTTTTTTTAATTTTTAATGTGTTTTTGATATTTTTTTATAAAAACTTGCTATTTGATGAGTTTTTTTCTTATTGAAAAAAAAAGATTTATGTGATATAATACAAGCGAATTTATTTAGGAGGCTTATCGTGAGTTTACAAGAATCTGGCGAAATGTATCTGGAAACAATATT
>JAZULU010000121.1:0-11417 GCA_045603265.1 Clostridia bacterium | reverse complement strand
TTGCCGGGTCCTATGGGATTGTCCGTTTCTTTTAAAATTCCGCCGCCAAGAGTTGTCCACGTAAAGCTTCCGCTTCCGAAGGTCGAATCCGCTGCGGGAACAAAATTTACGGTTTCAGCAATAACCGAAAAATTTGCAAATCCAATGAGCATACAAAAAATAAGTAATACAGATAATACCTTTTTCATAAAAAACCTCCTATAATTTTTATATATTATACAATTTTTTTAAATCAAATTGAATAACAATATGTGAGATTCATTTGTTATATTGTGAGATTTTATAAGATAGGTAGAAAAGAGAACTGCGGAAGTGCTAATAAAAAAAGACCTGAAAAAATCAGGTCTTTTTTTATTTCAAATTATTTCTGAACTGCAATGGAGTGGTGGAGGTTTGTTTTTTAAATGTATCGATAAAGTGGCTGGCGGTGGAAAAGCCTACGTCTTGGGCGATCTCTGTTATGCTTTTTTCGCTTGAAGCCAATAAGCGTTGGGCTTCGGTTATTCTGATATAATTTACATATTCCGAAAAACTTTTTTTCATAACGCGCTTAAAAATTCGGGAAAGATAACTGTAACTTAAACCGCACTCTTTTGAAAGTGATTCAAGATCCGCATTTTGAAAATTCTTTTGAACATACTCAATTACTTTCTGAATGATACTCATTGTGCCGTAACTTTCCGCCTGCACAGGTGAAACTTCATTCCATTTTCTTAAAAGCCATAAAACGATTCTATTGACGAAAATTCGTAAAGCGATCTCATAACCGTAATTTTTTTCGTTCCACTCTAACATAATATCATTCATTATTTGGGGGATCTCTGAATTTTTAAGATCCTCTTTTTTAAAAAGATTATTATATTGTCCCGTATCTGCCAAAAAAGGCATAATATACTTAAACTCAAAGACCGATTGTTCGGCGGCATAAAGAATCTGGGGCATGAATTTTATTACGATATATGAACTTTTTCCGTTTTTGGAGTATACTTCGTGTGGTTTTTTTGAATTGATTATAACAAGATCGCCAGTTTTTAAAAAGGTTTCTTCGCCGTTATGCCAAACCACTGCATCACAATCTATACCGTAAAGAATTTCAATATAGTCGTGATAGTGGGCAATATGGGAAATTTCATGGCGGGAAGTTGACATTAAAATACATTGTATGGGAATTTCAAAACCGTCAATATCCGCTTTTCGTTCTTCAACAAAATTCATAAAAAAGTCCTCAATGACAAAAATTTGATATTTTTATATAAAAATATTATATCATATTGCCCTTGGAAATGCTATACTTTTATTGAAAAAATTGATAAGGAGATTTTTTTATGTCTGACAAAAAACTAAAAATAGCACTTATCGGTGCAGGCGGAATTGCAACATGGGCACATGCTCCTGCTTATGAAAAAATGGACAATGTTGAAATTATCGGTGTTTGTGATATTATAGAAGAGCGTGCCGAAAAAATGGCAAAGCGTTTAGGTGCAGATTTCTTCTGTACTGATTATAAAGACATTTTTAAACTGGAAGGACTTGATGCAGTTGATATTTGCACACCTAACTACCTTCACTCAATTATTGCAGTTGATGCGCTAAATAACGGAATAAACGTTTTCTGCGAAAAGCCTGATGCAATAAACGTTGAAGAAGCCGAAAAAATGAAAGCGGCATCGGAAAAAAGCGGTAAAACTCTTATGGTTATGCGCAATAACCGATATATGGAAGTTTCGTCATACCTTAAAAAATATATTGCTGACGGTAACATGGGCGAAATTTATTCTGCCCGTTGCGGTTGGCAGAGAAGGCGCGGTATCCCCGGCAAAGGCGGTTGGTTTACAACAAAAGAACTTTCAGGTGGCGGACCTTTAATTGATTTAGGTGTTCACATGATCGACCTTGCAATATGGCTTATGGGCAATCCCACACCGGTTGCGGTTTCGGGTTGTACCTATTCAAAGTTTGCCAATACAGACGCATCTGATTCAACCCATACCCGTTATGGCGATCAAAATGCAAACGGCACCTTTGACGTTGAGGATCTTGCAATGGGATTCATCCGATTTGATAACGGTTGCTCAATGCAGATCGAATTTTCATGGGCGTCAAATATCGAAAAAGAACAGCGTTTTGTTGAGTTGCGCGGAACCAAGGCAGGGGCAAGTTGGTCTTCTGTTGATCAGTTGAAGATTTTTGCAGAAGAATATGGCAAAACAGTAGATATTCTTCCAAATATTACTGAAAAAATGCCGGGACATGAAGCCAATTTAAGACATTTTGCCGATGTTTTATTAAACAAAGCAGAGCCTATGTTTGTACCGCAGCAAGGTCTTGATATGATCAAGATTCTTCAAGGCTTCTATGAATCAGCCGAAAAAGGCAAAGAAATTATTTTGTAAGGAGAGAAGAAAATGATTAAAGTTACTGTCTGGAATGAGTTTCGCCATGAAAAAGAAAAAGAGCATGTAAAGGCAATATATCCCAACGGTATGCATGCCGTAATTAAGGATTTTTTAGATGCAAACGATGATATTACCTGCCGTCTTGCGGCACTTGACGATCCCGATTGCGGTCTTCCCCAGGAAGTTATTGATGATACTGACGTTCTTATATGGTGGGGTCACATGCACCACAATGAAGTTCCCGATGAAGTTGTTGCACGGGTTACAAAAGCCGTTCATGCAGGTATGGGACTTATCGTTTTACATTCAGGGCATTACTCAAAAGTTTTTAAGGCACTTATGGGCACACCTTGCTCATTAGGCTGGCGCGATAACGATTTTGAACGTGTTTGGGTAACCAAGCCTTCCCATCCCATTGCTCAGGGCATTGACAGATATTTTGAACTTGAACTTGAAGAAGTTTACAGCGAGCCTTTCTCAATTCCGGAGCCTGACGAACTTGTTTTTGCAGGTTGGTTTGAGGACGGTGAATTGTTTAGATCAGGTTGCTGTTATAAGCGCGGAAACGGAAATATCTTCTATTTCCAGCCGGGCCATGAAGAATATCCCACCTACTACAATAAAAACGTGCAGACAATTATTACCAATGCTGTTCGTTGGGCAAAGCCTGTTATAAGAGAAGAAATTCTTTGTCCCCACATTAAAAAAATAGTTAAAGGTGTTAAAGAACAATAAGTTTTAAAGCACTCCTTGATGATTCAGGGAGTGCTTTTTCAAGTATTACTTGAAAAAGATAAAAAGCAATTCCAAGGATATAGGGTTGAAATTTGCGTTTCTACATGGTAAAATTAAGGAAAACAAGGGAAACTTGAAAAAAGAAAGGAATTGATTTCAATGTTAGATCCAACAAGTTTAGGTGACAAAATAAGATTTTACAGAAAACGCAAGGGTATGACACAAACTGAACTTGCCGAAAAAATGTATGTAAGTTTTCAGGCTATTTCCAGTTGGGAATGTGGAAGTACATTGCCCGATGTTGAAAATCTTTGCAATCTTGCAAGCGTATTTAACGTTTCGGTTGATGAACTTTTACAAAAGCAGGAAACCGATGAAGAAATCTTTATGATCGGTGTTGACGGTGGCGGTACAAGCACAGAATTTGCTTTATTTTCATCTTCCGGTCACGTTTTTAAAAACTTCAAACTTCCCGGAAGCAACTCATCAACCATAGGTATTGAAGCGGCGCTTAACATTCTTTTTGACGGTATTGATCTTTGTCTTGCTGAAGGTTTACCCGTTAAAGCGATTTTTGTGGGCATTGCAGGAAATAACTACGATGAATTGACTCAAGGTCTTAAACACCGCTATCCCAATATTGATGTGCGTGTAGATTCTGACGGTGTAAGTGCACTTTTCAGCGCAGAGGGTGACGTTGCTTTAATTTGCGGAACCGGCTCGATCCTTTTAAAGAAAGACGGTGAAAAGATCAAGACCGTTGGCGGTTGGGGCCATTATTACGGGGATCCCGGCAGTGCCTATAACTTCGGCAGGGCGGCAATTAAAAACGCTCTTTTATATGAAGACGGCGGCGATGCTTCCGCATATCTTTACACCCAACTTAAAAATAGAATGGGTATTAAGGAATCTTTCTTAATTGAAGCAACAAAAACTTCGGTTGCAAATATTGCCCGCCAGGCTCTTGTTGTTTTTGAAGGATACAAGATGGGGGATAAGGTTGCAGAAGAGATCATTGAAGATCAGATGAAGCAACTTAACGTACTTATAAACGTTGCTTGCCCTAAAGGCGGAAAAGTTGTTGCTTGCGGTGGTATGATGGAGCATCACAGCGAAATTATCATTCCCATTCTTAAAAAGTATGTAAAGGATAATGTTGAGTTTGTTATTCCCAAACTTCCACCTATTTACGGCTCATGTAAGGCATGTTTTGACCTCTTTAAATTTAAAGAGGGTGAGGATTTCTTCAACAATTTCTATACTGACTACAAGACTTTACATAACAACGGTTAAAAAAGCAAATTTTTTATAAAAAAAAGCAAGTTTAGTATTGAATTAAGGGTTTTACTGTGATACAATTATCAAAAGATAGTTATTAAAAGTATAAAATTGTACGATATTACCATATAAATTAACGTTTTTGCAATGTTCTTTTATATGATTTTGTGATATCATATTAAAAATAACTATTTTATATCAATTTAAGAGGTGATTTCTATGACAGTTAAAACTTGGATCGCAAACGAACTTGAATTTAAAAGTACAAAAAAATATTCAAATCCTTTTGAGGACGTAGATATTGATGTGGTGTTCACTTGCGGCAGACAAAAAATGGTTGTACCCGGTTTCTGGGACGGTAAAGATATTTGGCGCGTGCGCTTTTCATTGCCCAAAGAGGGCATTTGGAATTATACGGTAAAATGCACCGATAAAGATAATACAGGTCTTTCGGGTGTAGGTACCGTAGAGTGCGTTAAATATGACGGCGATTATGAAATCTATAAGCGCGGTTTTTTAAAGACTATCCCTGAGGTTCGCTATTTTATGTATGCCGACGGAACACCCTTTTTCTATTTAGGGGACACTCATTGGAATTTCTGTGTTGAGGAATTTGATGAGCCGGGTGAGCACGCTGACGGACTTGACATTAAATCTCACTTTAAATATGTTGTTGACAGACGTGAAGAGCAAGGCTTTAACGTTTATCAATCTGAGCCTATCGATGCAAAATACGATCTTTCAAAGGGTCTTTTTGAATCTGATATTGAAGGCTTCCGCGATCTTGACAGACGCTTTAAGTATATTGCCGATCACGGCTTTGTTCACGCAAATGCGCAGCTTAAATTCCCCAGCAAGCTTATTTGGCTTGAACGCTGGCAGGATAAAAAATATCTTGAACGCTTAGGCAGATATTGGGCAGCACGCTATAGCGCATATCCATGCCTTTGGACATTGGGTCAGGAAGTTGATAATGACTTCTATTTTACCCGTGGTGATCAGAAGAAGTTCCAAAAAGAAAACAATCCCTTTAAGGATATTGCAAAGGGACTTTACAAAAACGATCCCCATAAACAGCCTTTAACTGCACATATGGAATTTTTTAGTGTTGATCCTCGCCCCGATGCTGACGGCACTTCACCTTCAAAATCCTCATTCCGCGAGATCGAAGGCCATAATTGGTGGGGCTATCAGTGGAGTAGGGGTGTTGACAGACCTCTCGATTACACCTTCGGTAAAGATGGCTGGCTCAACGGGCAAGGCAAGGTTTGCATTCTTTATGAATCACGTTATGAAGGATTATGGACTAAGAGCCTTGGCGCAAGAAGCGAAGGCTGGATAGCATATCTTAACGGTCTTTACGGCTACGGCTACGGTGCAATCGATCTTTGGCTTTATAAGAGCACTTATAATATCGACAGAGAAACCAATGACGGCTACGATATTGTTACACCTGAAGATAAACTTACCCATTGGCCTATTTCTCTTGAATATGAAACGGTTAAGCATCTTAAATACATGCGTGATTTCTTTGAGAAATTAGCATGGTGGAAACTTATTCCCCGATTTGATTCACCTGCGTTCTTTGAACCTGAAAAAGAAAACTTCTATTCCATCGCAACCGATGAAAGAAAGACTATTGTAGTTTATTTCTTCAACGTTGGCTTTGAAACGGGTAAGTTAAAGAATCTTGATATGTGCGAATATACATATCAATGGTTTAATCCAAGAACGGGCGAATATTCTTCAAAACGTTCATTCTGGCCTGATATGCATAGAACGTTCCGTATCGAAAACAAGCCTGAAAAACTTGATATGGTTCTTCTTGTTGAGAAGAAATGAGGTGTAAAAAATGACTGTTAAAACATGGATCGCAAGCGAACTTGAATTTAAAAGTACGAAAAAATATGCTAACTCCTTTGAGGACGTTGATGTTGACGTTGTATTTACAAAGGGCAGAGAAAAAATGGTGGTTCCCGCTTTCTGGGATGGCGGAGATATTTGGCGTGTGCGCTTTTCACTTCCCAAAGAGGGCCTGTGGAAATATACTGTAAAATGTACCGATAAAGACAATGAAGGTCTTTCGGGCGAAGGCGAAGTAGATTGTATTAAATATGACGGCGACCTTGAGATCTACAAGCGCGGTTTTATAAAAACAATTCCCAACGTTCGTTATTTCGTGTATGCTGACGGTACTCCTTTCTTCTATCTTGGCGACACACATTGGTCTATGCCCAAAGAAGAATTTGATTCTCCCGGCGATCACGCTGACGATATTGAGTGCGATTCTCACTTTAAGTATATTGTTGACAGACGTGTAGAGCAAGGCTTTACCGTTTATCAAAGTGAGCCTAACGGTGTAGAATATACTCTTATTGAAACACTTACCGAAACTGACGTTGAAGGCTTTAAAAAACTTGATAAATATTTTAAATACATTGCTGATAAAGGGTTAGTACATTCCAACGCTCAACTTTTATTCCCTTGGGATTTCTTCCACATGAAAAGGTGGAATAACGAAGAATATTTAATGCGTCTTGCAAGATATTGGGTTGCACGCTATAGCGCATATCCCTGCCTTTGGACACTTGCCCAGGAAGTTGATAACGATTTTTACGCTACCCGCGGTGATCATAAAAGATTCCAAAAGGAAGATAATCCTTTTAAAATTCTTGCCAAGGGTATGTATAAATACGATCCTCACAAGCACCCCTTAACTGCACATCAGGAATCCTTTGCGGTTTCACCTGAATTTGCAGGTGACGGCGATGCAACTTCGCCTTCAACATCATCATTCCGCGAAATTGAAGGTCATACATGGTGGGGAATCCAGTGGAACCGTTGCTTAAACGCCCCCGTAAAATGCGCTTTCGGCGAGGATTGCTGGCTTAACGGTCAGGGCAAAGTAAGCATTCTTTACGAATCACGTTACGAATATTTATACACCAAGAGCTACGGCGCAAGAAGTCAGGGCTGGCTTGCATTTTTGAACGGTCTTTACGGCTATGGCTACGGTGCCCAGGATATTTGGCTTTATAAATGTAATTTTGCCATGAAAAACGATACTCCCGACGGTATCGATACTGTAACCGTTGAAGATAAGAAAGTTCATTGGTCAAAACTTATTAACAATGAAACTTCAACTCAACTCGGTAAATATTTCCGTCAATTTATGACTGACGTTCAGTGGTGGAAACTTATTCCCCGATTTAACTCACCTGCATATTTCGTTCCCGACGGTGAAAACTACTACGCTATTGCCAGTGACGAAAGAAATACTATCGTACTTTATTTCTGCAGTAACGTTAGTTATGAAACGGGTAAACTTACAAACCTTGATATGTGTCAGTACACCTATCAGTGGTTTAACCCAAGAACGGGCGAATATTCAGAAAAAAGAACTTTTTGGCCCGATAACCACAGAACTTATCATATTGAACATAAACCTGAAAAGGATGATATGGTTTTACTTATTAAGAAAGCATGAGGTATAGAAAATGACTGTACAGACTTGGATCGCCAACGAACTTGAATTTAAAAGCAAAAAAACTTATGAAAATCCTTTTGAGGATGTAGAAGTTTTTGCTGAGTTCACCCTTGGCACAAAGAAAATGAGAGTTCCCGGATTCTGGGACGGCGGAAATGTTTGGAAAATACGTTTCTCTCTGCCCAAGGTAGGCGTATGGAAATATGTTGTTACTTCCACAGATGAAGACAACAAAAGCCTTATAGCATCGGGCGAAATAGAATGTGTAAAGTATGACGGCGATCTTGAAATCTACAAGCGCGGTTTCTTGAAAACCACGCCCTACGTTCGCTATTTTACATATAATGACGGCACACCTTTCTTTTATTTAGGCGATACTCATTGGACGTTCCTTAACGAAGAGTTTGATGAGCCGGGCGATCATGCAGGCGATCTTAAATGCGATTCACACTTTAAGTATATCGTTGATGCCAGATGCGAACAAGGGTTCACAGTATATCAAAGTGAGCCCATTGATGCAAAATATAATTTAAGCGAAGGCTTTAAGGAAAGCGATCTTGTTGGATTCCGTCAGCTTGATGAACGCTTTGAGTATATTGCCAAAAAAGGTCTTGTTCACGCTAATGCACAGCTTTTCTGGCCTAAAAATTTCCTTAAAAAGGCACGCTGGAAGGATGTTCCCTATATTAAGCGTCTTATAAGATATTGGGTAGCGCGTTATAGTGCATATCCTTGCCTCTGGACTCTTGCTCAGGAAGTTGATAACGACTTTTATTATCTTTTAGGTCATCAGAAAGAGTATACTTTAGAAACAAACCCCTATAAATATCAGGCTGAGGAGCTTTATTTCAACGATCCTCATAAACAGCCTTTAACCGCACATATGGAGTTTTTCTCCATCAATCCCCCTGCGGGAATGGAATGCACTTCGATTTCATCTTCCGCTTTCAGAAAAGTTAAGGGCCACACTTGGTGGGGTATTCAGTGGGCACAAAAGAGAAGCGAGCCCATTGACTATATTCAGGGGCAGGATCTTTGGCTTAACGGTCAGGGCAAAGTTGGTATTTTGTACGAGCCAAGCTATGAAAATCTTGCAACAAAATCCTTTGGTTCAAGAACGTTAGGCTGGCTTGCATTTTTGAACGGTATGTACGGCTACGGTTACGGTGCTCAGGATATGTGGTACTATCATTGCCGTTTCAGAATGGATGATGACCGTTATGACGGTGTTGATACCGTTACCGTTGAAGATAAGAAGATCCATTGGTCAAAGATGATCCACAACGATACTTCAATTCAACTTGCAAAGCACATGAAAAAGTTCCTTACCGACGTTAAGTGGTGGAAACTTATTCCCCGATTTGATAACCCATCATATTTCCTTCCCGAAAAGCCCGGTTATTATTCAATCGCAACTGATGAACGTGATACCATAGTTATTCAGTTCTTTAACGTTGGTTTTGAAACGGGCAGACTTAACTGGCTTGAACTTTGCGAATATACCTATCAGTGGTTTAACCCAAGAACAGGTGAATATTCAGAGAAGCGCACCTTCCACCCCGATACTTACAGACAGTATCAGGTTGAAAATAAACCCGATAAATGGGACTGGATTCTTTTAGTAAAGAAAAAGTGAGGTATAGAAAATGAAAGTACAGACTTGGGTTGCAGACGAAATAGAATTAAAAAGCAACAAAACTTACGAAAACCCCTTTGAGGACGTTGATATAGATGCAGTTTTCACTTTAGGAACAAAGAAAATGCGTGTTCCCGGATTCTGGGACGGCGGAAATGTTTGGAAAGTACGTTTTTCCTTGCCTAAAGCAGGTCTTTGGAATTATGAAATTACCTGCACCGATAAGGATAACAAAAGTCTTACGGCAAAAGGTCAGGTTGAGTGCGTAAAATACGATGGCGAATATGAGATATATAAACGCGGTTTCATTAAGACCATTCCAAACGTACACTATTTTATGTATAACGACGGCACACCTTTCTTCTATTTAGGCGACACTCATTGGACTATGCCTAAAGAAGAATTTGATGAAGCGGGCGATCACGCAGGTGATCTTGACTGCAAATCACACTTTAAATATATTGTTGATGCCCGTAAGGAACAGGGCTTCACCGTATATCAAAGTGAGCCTATTGATGCAAAATATTCTTTAAGCAAAGGTCTTTTTGAAAAAGACGTTGAAGGATTTAAAGACCTTGACAGACGCTTTAAGTATATTGCAGATGCAGGCTTAGTTCATGCAAATGCACAACTTTTGTTCCCTAAAGAATTCCTTAAAAGAGAACGCTGGAGAGATACTGAGTATGTTAAACGTCTTATAAGATATTGGGCGGCAAGATATTCAGCATATCCTTGCATTTGGACAATGGCTCAGGAAGTTGATAACGACTTCTATTATATCCGCGGCGATCAAAGGGAATATACTTTGGAAAACAACCCCTATAAATACCAGGCAGAATGTCTTTATGAAAACGATCCCCACAAACAGCCTTTGACGGCACATATGGAATATTTCTCCATCAATCCCCCTCCGGGAATGGAGTGCACTTCCGTTTCTTCTTCAGCCTTCAGAAAGGTTAAAGGGCATACATTCTACGGCTTCCAGTGGTCAAACAGTTTGAAAAAGCCGTTAGACTTTGTTATCGGTAAAGACCTTTGGCTTAACGGTCAAGGTAAAGTCGGTATTTTGTACGAATCAGGTTACGAATATCTTGCACCAAAGAACTTCGGTGCCCGTTTAAGAGGCTGGATCGCATATCTTAACGGTATGTATGGCTACGGCTACGGTGCGCAGGACATGTGGTACTATAAGTCCACCTATGAAAGCAAGCAGGATACCAATGACGGCAGAGAGATCGTTACCGTTGAAGATAAGAAGATCCATTGGTGCGATCTTATCCATAATGATACGTCAAAGCAGTTAGGCACATATCTTCGCAACTTTATGCAGGATATCAAGTGGTGGAAACTTATTCCCCGATTTGATAACCCCTCATACTTCTTGCCCGAAGAAAATTGTTGCTATTCAATCGCCACCGATGAACGTGATACTATAGTTGTTCTTTTCTATAACGATGGCTATGAAACCGGTAAACTTAACTGGCTTGAACACTGCGAATATACCTATCAGTGGTACAATCCCAGAACAGGGGAATATTCTTCAAAACGTTCCTTCTGGCCCGATGCTTTCCGCATGTATAATGTTGAACAGAAGCCGGATAAACTTGACTGGATCTTTGTCGCACGCAAGAAATAAAAGCACGAGAAATCTTCACATTACTGTGTTGCGGTAACCTTGAACGCTCGGTTACTTACGTTTCGGTAAGCGCCCTCGCGTTCAGAACACCGCGCCTTGTAATGTGAATTTTCTCGCACTTTTAAGTTCGCGGTAGATCAGCGCAAAAAATTCTTGCAACTGCGGGTTGAAAGCAATATAAAACCTCAGTCATTTACCACGTCAGCACAAGCTCCGCTTTGCGGTTTCACGCACAAGTGCGCAAAACCT
>JAZULU010000120.1:0-2022 GCA_045603265.1 Clostridia bacterium | reverse complement strand
CAGTTGTTCAAGTGCCGATTTATACATTTTTAACTGTGGCATATGATGTAAAACGTGCTCAGAAAGATCGTTATTTATAAAATCGGTCTTGTAGTCAAGAAGAATTATATCGTCGCCTTCAAAGAAATAGCAGTCGATTATACCTTGAACAAGAGCATTATCGCCCGTTTCATCAAAGGGAATAATGTGGCAGAAAGAACGTTCACGGCATATAAGAGAACTGTTTTTCATTCTTAACCCGAAAGGCGAAGTTAAAAACGCATCAATATTTTTAAAGGGAATAGCATCAAATTCTTCCTTTGTCAAAATGCCGGATGAAAGCATATCTTCAGCTTGTTGGCGTGCGTCTTTTTCGCTGTCAAAGAGAACATGTTCCATGAAAAAGTGTACTACTGTACCTTTTTGCGCGCCCTTATATTCCTTGTCCTCAAAAGCAGGCTTTCTTAAAGGAATTTTCGTGCGTATCTGCTTTTTGCTGGGGGACTGTTTGGTGCGTGCTACGGTTGCAGGCTCATACTCATATTTTTTTGAAAAAGTTTCCTTAACTTTTTCCAGATATTTATCTTTATCAAATTCTTCCTTTTCGTCTGCTGCTTCTTCTCCTTCGGGAAGAACGAGATCTGAATTTAAGGTAACTTTCCAACAATCGTCACCGTAAAGATTATCTAAAACTCTTTCATCCTTAACAAATTCGCGTAAAGATTCAGCGTTCTTGTGGTAGTAGAATAAGGGGAACAAAATGTCTGAAAAACAACTGTAACTTTTTAAAACGGCATTTGATAAGGGAGCACATTTTGTTGGAAGTTTCTTTTCGCTTTCGCATAATGAAATTATAAGTTTGTTCTTAGCACGGGTAAGAGCAACATATAAAACGCGCAGTTCTTCTGCAATGGCAAGTTGCTTCTTTGTGTGGTTTATGGCAAGTTTTCCTGAAGATATAAATTTTGTTTTTACATTGTAATCGTCGGTAACGTTAAAATCAAAAGCCAGTCCGAATTGTTCATCAAACTTTACGGTGCTCGTATCGGAACGGGGCAGACTTGAACAACCTATAAGAATAACAACGGGAAACTCAAGCCCCTTTGAAAGGTGCGCCGTCATAAAGTGAACGCAGTTTGCGCTTTCGTCAATAACAAAGGAAGGACTGTCAGGCTCCTGTATTTTTTTGTGGTAATCAAGGAATCCCCAGATACCTTTATCTGAAAATTCACTATATTCCCGTGCCTGGGAAATAAGCCGTTTAAGTGCCTCTTGCTCTTTGGAGTTTTTGGGCATATAGGCAATGTGGTAAACGTAACCGGTTTCATTGGCAAGATACTCAATAAAATCAGCAAGACTCATTGTTTTTTCAATAAGTTCGAGATCGTCAAGTAACTTGAAGAAATCATCGATCTTCTTTTTTATTGCGCTGTTATCATCGTAATCTTTTAACGCTTGATAAAAGGAAGTGTGCGGAGATTTTGTGCGTACTTTGGCAAGTTCGGATGGCATAAAACCGCCGATAGGCGAAAGCATTACGTTTACAAGATCAATATCGCTGCGCCTTAAAATAAGAAGATTTAAAACTGAAATTATTGTTGAAGTAGTGTCTGTATCGTCTTCAGCCTCTTTTTTTTGGTTTACATAGGGGATATCCATTTGCTTGAAAATTTCAATAAGTTTTTCACCTGCAGGTTTATATCTTCCCAAAATCGCAATATCGCTGTATCTTAATTTGCGCATTTCGCCTTTATCTTTATCAAAGATGCTCATTTCCATCAGTTCTTTTATTTTTAATGCGATGGCATAAGCCTCCTGCTCGGAAGATCCAACGGTAATAATTGTTTCGTTGGGATATTCATCAGCCTTGAGCGTATCTGAATAATAAAGACAATCGGAATATTGGGGCGAATCTTCTTTGGGTGATGGATACAAAGAAGCATCGTCATCGTAAACTATTTCGGCAATCTCTTTATCTTTCATAAGTTCTTTAAAAAGGAAATTTATTCCCTCAAGAATTTTAGGATATGAACGGAAATTGTT
>JAZULU010000119.1:0-43957 GCA_045603265.1 Clostridia bacterium | reverse complement strand
TTGTAGTTGTAGGTGTAGGTGCCTCTGTAGGTGCCTCCGTAGGTGCCTCTGTAGGTGCCTCTGTAGGTGCCTCTGTAGGAGTAGGTGTTGGTGTAGCTGTCGCTGTAGCTGTTGCCGTTGCTGTTGCCGTTGCTGTAGCCGTAGCGGTAGGACTTGCAGTAGCAGAAGGTCTTACCGTAGCGGTAGCAGTAGGTCTTGCTGTAGCCGTTGCAGTAGGTCTTAATGTGGCAGCTGCAGTTGCAGTTGCAGTTGCTGTTGCGCTTAAATCCGGTGTAGCACTTGTTTCGGGTGTTACTTCGGGCAAAGGCTCTTTTTCTGCATTTTCATCTTCAATTTCTTCAATGTTTTCGGCAAACCATACTTGCATTACTACTTTGCCTTCAATTTCGTTAAATCTTGCAAGGAAGTTATAAGTTTTACCAATTTCAATATTTGAGGGAAGATTTTTTACGTTAAATGTAACGTTTTTGCCGTCTACGGAGCCGATAACGTTGTAATCATTTGAAAATCTTTCAATTTTAACGTTGTTTACAAAATAGTCTTTATTGGCATGTTCGTTCAAATTATCTTCCAACATGGAAACATTAAATTCCGTTGCTTCTTGTTTAAGTGTTTCTTCATCGGGCCAATAGGTGAAAGTGATACCTTTTTTCGTTGAGCCGCTTTCTGTCTTTGCGGTAAGTACGGCGGTTACTTCGCCATAATCGCTTCTTGAAAGACTGAGTACAACAGTAAAAGTATTGTCAGCATCATTTTTTACTAAAGATTCAACGGGAAGATTTGAGAAAACTGATGCGGCACGATCGGTAGAGTAGGTGATCGTAATAGTTGATTCGCTATGAACGCTTTCAACCTCTGATGATAAAGTAAGTTCAACCGGTGCAGCATCACGTTTTAGTGTAAAATGATAATCTTTTTTAACACGATAGGGCTGAACTACTGCAAGAACGTACTGTTCGTTGGTGTTTTCTCCAACTTCGATTTCGTATTGAACTGCGCCGATTCCGCCTAATGCGCTGGTGATGCTTTCACCGTTAAGTGTGATCTCAGATTCGTCGCCAAGCCAGAATTTTAAATTATAAGTATCACTGTACACCGAAATATTTTCGCCAAAATCAAAAGCAACGTTCGCTTCAGGTACGGAGATTTTTGTACTTTCTGTTTTGCAAGGATACTTTTTGTTGTTTCTTACATATGTAACGTTAAGACCAACGTTTGTTTCGACGCTTTCAAAAACATGGTTTTTGTCAAAAAGATCCTCAAGGAAGAAATCAAGTTCAAGTTTATCGGAAGTAAAGGTATATTCTTTATCGTTTACAATAAGTTTATCGCCTGCTTCTCCGTCAAAGACACCTGAAATAAAGAATGTGCCGTCATCGGATGTTTTTGTTGAGATCTTTGGTGCTTCAATGTTAAGTGCAACGGTTGCATCTTTAGGTGCTTGTGTGAAAAGAGAAATTGCAAAAATGCCTACAATTAAAACAACGATGGCAGCAGCAACTATCCAAATAAGTTTTTTGTTATCTTTTTTAGGTGCTGATTCTTCACCGTCTATGTTGTTTTCCTCGTTATCATCTTCAGCAACTTCATTTTCTGATTGTACATCTTCGATAACTTGGTTGTCTGTTTGTGTTTCGTCAGCAACTTCAGTTTCTTCGGTAGGCTTTGCTTCTTCTTTGAGTCCAGCCTCTTGAATAGGCTCAGCCTCTTGAATAGGCTCAGCTTCGACAATAGGCTCTGTTTCAACAATAGGCTCAGCTTCAACAATAGGCTCAGCTTCGACAATAGGCTCAGCTTCGACAATAGGCTCAGCTTCGTCTATAGGCTCAGCCTCAACGATAGGCTCTGCTTCAACGATAGGCACAGCCTCTTGAATAGGTTCAGTCTCTTTAATAGGCTCAGTCTCAACGATAGGCTCTGCCTCAACAATAGGTTCAGCTTCGACTATAGGCTCTGCTTTTTGAATAGTTTCAGCCTCTTTTATTTCAATAACAGGAGTCACTTCAATAGCGCTTTTCTTTTCGGGAAGTTCCATTCTTACAATGGGAGCACCGCAATGAAAGCATCTTTTTCTTGTATCACTGTTTTTTACACCGCATTTTCTACAAATCATAAAAAACTCTCCAAAAAATAAATTCTTATTTATTATATCACAACTTTTTCTCCTTGGCAATAATTTGAATATTTTTTATTTATTTTTAAATACTAAAAAACGGGTGATTTTATGGCTCGTGTTAAAAAAAGATATATTTTTATTGTTGCGCTGATACTTATTGTAATTTTTCTTTCAATAAGCATCTTTAAAAACGTTCCGGATCTTTCGGTTGAAAAGATAACAGATATTTCTGAAACGCTTACGATTTATGATAAAGATCAAAATATTTCCGCAGTTCTCTCAATGGGACAAATGCGACAAAATATTTCTATAAATGACATACCTCAACACGTTATTGACGCTCTTATCGCCACCGAGGATGTGCGCTTTTATCAGCATAACGGTATTGATGTTAAAAGAATTTTCGGTGCACTTTTTAATGATATTTCATCAGGAAGTCTTAAAGAAGGAGCAAGTACCATTACACAACAACTTATAAAAAATTCCCATTTAACAAATGAAAAAACTTTTTCTCGAAAAATAAATGAGGCGATTCTTGCTCTTCAACTGGAGCGCAGATACGAAAAAGATGAAATTTTGGAAATGTATTTTAATTTTGTGTATTTCGGCAGAGGTGCATACGGAATCCAGACGGCGGCGCAATCGTACTTTGGAAAAAACGCATCCGAACTTTCCGTTTCTGAGGGTGCAATGCTTATTGGTATCTTAAAAGCACCGTCAAAATATGCACCGCATCTTAACATGGAAAACGCTGTTTCAAGGCGTAACACTGTATTAAGTCAGATGGAAAAATACGGCTATATAACAAAGGAAGAATATGAAAAATATTCTGCTGAAAAAATAGTTATAGTTGAAAAAATGAGTCACCCCGATTACGGATATTATACTGATTATGTTCTTTTGGAAGGCGCTGAAAAACTTAATATAACGGTAAACGATCTTCTTGGTGGCGGATATAATATTTACACAACGCTGGATGCTTCTTTACAAGAAAACTTGCAAAAAATATATACTGAAAAAGATAATTTCCCCGATGATGAAGTACAGTCGGCGGCGGTTGTAATAGATAATAATTCTGGCAGTATCTCGGCAATGATAGGGGGCAGAGAGCATGAAGGCATGAGAATTTATAATCGTGCGAGCGCAAAAAGACAGCCTGGCTCGTGCATAAAACCTCTTCTTGTTTACGGTCCGGCCTTTGAAAATAAAAGTATAACAACATTAACCGTGCTTGATGATTCACGAAAAGATTTTTTCGGATATATGCCTACCAATTATAAAAACGTGTATTACGGCAAAGTCACGGTGCGCCAGGCATTGGCGCTTTCTTTAAACGTGCCTGCTGTTGAACTTCTTGATAAAAACGGCATTGAATATTCAAAAGATTTTGCAAAAAAAGCAGGTATAGAATTTCATGGTGACGATAAAAATCTGGCCCTTGCTTTAGGTGGAATGAAGTATGGCACTTCACCAATCGAAATTGCCGGCGCATACTCAATGCTTGCAAGAATGGGTGAATATACTGCGCCTTGGTGTATCAGTAAAATAACCGATAATTACGGTAACATATTGTATCAGCATGAAGAAATAAGTACCCGTGTTTTTAAAGATAGCACCGCATATCTATTAACAGATATTCTTTTTGACGTTTCGAAAAGTGAAAGTAACGGACTTAGCGTTTTAAACATTCCCATTGCCTGCAAAACGGGAACAGTAGGGTATAATAATGAAGGTCATTCTGATGCCTGGTGCGCAAGTTATATAAAAAGCCATACGGTATGCGTGTGGATGGGGCACGATAAAACCGATGAAAAGCATTATCTTGATTATGAAGTTACGGGTAGTGCACATCCATCAAGAATTGCATCAAAGATTTATGAAAAGATTTTAGAAAATAATGAATATCAGCAATTTGAAACTCCACAAAGTGTAAAAAAAGTAAAGATTGACGAATATTCATTAAAAAAGGAAAACACGCTTTATTTGGCATCGGACAATCAAAAAAACATCATTTTTGATTACTTTGACATCGACAATTTGCCTGAACAGACAAATTCGTATTGGGATGAGCCGAAAATTCCGCAAAATATTTCCATTAACTTAAATGAGATCCGTCAGGCTGAAATTTCCTTTACGGCAGAAAACGATTATACGCTATACGTTATAAATAAAGGTGATGATGAGATAGCGCGTCTTCATGGAAAAGCAGGAGAAAAACTTTCTTTTACTGATGAAAACTATATTTTAGGTGATAAATATCAGATAAGCACCTTTCACAGCCAGTTTTTTGTTGACGGAAAGCCTCTTCCGGGGCAAAAAAGCGGTGAATTTTCTTTACACTAATTTTTTACTTCCAAAAAATTGTAATATGTGGTAAAATAATAATGGTGATTATTATGAAAACTGCAATTTACGACAATTCAGGTAAAAAAATAGCGGGCGATGAATTTTTGGGCGATAGCCTGCCTGCTCATATTCTTAACGGGGAACTTCCTTTAATTGAGGGCGGAAAACTTTATTCGCGCCTTTCTGACGGTACTTTTTCCGTTTTGTGCGGCGATGAAAAAATTCTTGAAGCGTTCCTTGTAAAGAAGGATACGAAAAGGCTTACGAAAAATGATTTTATCAAAAATCTTCTTTTCGGAATTGAAAGTTCTGATATGAAGAATCTTTGCTCACGTTACGGCATGCTTTATGATGATGTGCGTCGTGTTTTTGTTGCCGAAATTAACGAGGGCGTTACTGATTATGTAGATTCTTTAAGTGAAATTTTTGAAGAAGATAATATTGATGTTGTAGGTCTTGATGATCACAGAATCGCCATCATCTGCCTTGAATGTGATATTGATGCCGATGAGATGGCATGTGCCGTAAGCGCAACTTTTCAGGAACTTAACACTGATTGTTATATCGGCGTAAGTTGTATTGCTGATAACGCATCACAACTTTCGGTGGCTTTTGATCAGGCACTTTGTGCAATACGGCTTGGAAAAAAACTTTCATATAGTGGCGGTATATGGTTTTTCTCAAACGTATTGCCTGAACTTATTATTTCTGAACTTCCCAAAGAAGCGCTTGCCGATTTAAAGGATAAGGCTCACGAAGTAAAAAGATGCCTTGATAATGAAACCGTTGAAATTGCGTTGGAATTTTTTAAGCATAATCTGAATATAAGTGAAACAGCAAAGTATTGTTATCTTCACAGAAATACGCTTATATATAAACTTGATAAAATTCAGAAAGAAACAGGCTTTAATATGCGCAATTTCCATGAAGCGGTTGCGTTAAGAATCTATATTGCATTAAACAAGGTGTTGAAGTAATGAGCAAAAAACGAACTTCTATAATATCCATTTTTCTGATAATCATAATCAGTTTTGCAGGCGGATATTTTTCTAATGTAATTATTAATAATTTTTTTAATAATTCCCTTACAAATTCTCAGATAAAGTTAATAAATACGGCAAATAAGATCATTCAGGAAGAAGCCATCGAGGAACATGATCCGGATTACGTTATCGACTATGCGTTAAAGGGAATGGCGGCAGCACTTGATGATGAATATGCTTATTATTTTACAAAAGAAGAACTTGATGAGTATGTTAAATCTTCAACCGGTACAGTTGAGGGCGGAATAGGTGCCTCTGTTTACAACGATAACGGTAAAATTACCATTGTAGAAATTTACAAAGGTCTTTCTGCCGACTCTTGCGGATTAAAAGCAGGCGATATTATTGTTGCCGTTGACGGTAAAAACGTTGAAAATATGGCGCTTGAAGATATTATTGCACTTGTTAAAGGCGAAGTGGGAACAAGCGTAAAAATAACGGTAAAACGCGGTAATAAAGAACTTTCGTATAATGTTGAACGTACCAGCGGACAACGGGAACTTGTTGAATATTATATGATCGGCGATATCCTTTACACAAAAATAATTTCTTTTCACGGTAACGCTGTTGAGTTTTTTAAAAAAGCCCTTGAGTTTGGCGAACAAAACAATTATAAAGGCATTGTTATTGATCTGAGGGAAAACCCCGGCGGTGAACTGGATATTTTTGTTTCCATTGCTGATATGCTTCTTCCTGAAGGTGAAGTATTTTATGCTAAAGATAGGGAAGGCAATAAAGTTTCTGTTGAAACCTCCGATGAAAAGTGCATAGATAAGCCTATAAGCGTAATAATAAACGGCTCGTCAGCAAGTGCTTCGGAAGCGCTGGCAGGTGCTTTAAGGGATCTTGGCGATGCTGAACTTGTAGGGACAAAAAGTTTCGGTAAAGGCATAATGCAAAGCAATTATGTTCTTGAAAACGGCGGTCAGTTTAAACTTACCACCGCAAAATACTATCTTCCCGGTGGTGATTGCATCCATGAAGTGGGAATTACACCGGAACACGTTGTGGAACTTCCCCAAGAACTTGTTGAAAAGTATTGGCTCCGTAATGAGGATAATGATCTTCAACTGAAAAAAGCATTGGAAGTGTTGACAAATAAGTAAATAACTTATATAATACAATTATCAAGGCGGAGGTTTTTTCTGACGTCAAGATATTATAACTGCATCTGAAAACAAGGTTTCGTACTGCGTTTAGGTAAAGATATATGTTCCCATCTATCTCTTTACTGTTGTGCAGTGAAGAGATTTTTTTATGGAGGTATAATGGAAAACAGAATAGGAATTATAGGAATTGTAATTGATGACCCTAAAAAGTCGGCAGAAACGGTAAATGAACTTTTAAGTGAGTTTTCCGATATAGTGATCGGAAGAATGGGACTTCCGTATAAAAAACGCCATATATCCATTATTTCTGTAATGGTTGACGGCACAAATGACCGCATAGGCGCACTGTGCGGAAAATTAGGCAGGCTGGAGGGTGTGAATGCCAAAAGCGTGCTTTCAAACAAAAAATATGAAGGAAAAGAATTATGAAAAAATTATTTAGTTTATTATTAGCAACGTTACTTGTATTTTCCGTATTTGCAGGATGCTCAAATGTAGAACAACAGGCACCTGAAAACACACCTGAACAAGAAGTTTATACTCCCGTTGATATAAAAGTAGGCGCATTGATCGGTCCTACCGGCATGGGCATGTCAAAACTTATGGACGATGCAAAAAACAAGACTGCTGCAAACAACTACACATTTGAACTTTTCAGCGCACCTACAGATATTACCGGTCTTATTTTAAACGGTGAACTTGATATTGCGGCAGTTCCCACAAACCTTGCATCAACTCTTTACAATAAGTCAAAGGGCAAAGTACAGCTTCTTGCACTTAACACTTTGGGTGTTCTTTATATTATGGAAAAAGGTAACACCATAAATTCCATAAAAGACCTTGAAGGCAAAAAGATCTATTCATCGGGTCAGGCGGCAACACCTCAGTATGCCCTTGATTACGTTTTAAAGGCAAATAACATTAATTGTGAAGTTGAATATTTTGCAACTCATGCTGAACTTGCAACTAAGGCTTTAACTGGTGAAGCGGATATAATTCTTATTCCCGAACCTCAGGTATCAACTATTCTTTCAAAAAATTCTGATTTCAGAATTGCCGTTGATTTCAATGCCGCATGGGATGAGGCTTGCGATAACAAAGCGCTTTTCTCAATGGGGTGCCTTGTTGTAAACAAAGAATTTGCCCAAAATAATCCTAAAGCAGTTGAAAAGTTTTTAGAAGAATATACTGCTTCTGTTAAATTTGTAAATGAAAATCCCAAAGAGGGTGCAAAACTTGTTGCTGAAAACGGTATTGTTCCCAGTGAGGCAATAGCAGAAAAAGCAATTCCAAACTGTAAAATGGTAACAATTTCCGGTGACGAAATGAAAACCAAAACAGAAACTTATCTTAAAATACTTTTTGACAGCGAACCCAAATCGATAGGCGGTGCTTTGCCGGGTGAAGACTTCTATTATTAAGAAATTTTTAACCGTATTAGTGATAACTGCCATATGGCTTCTCATATGGCAGGGTATCTATTTGATCGTTGATGACGAATTGTTTATATCGTCGCCTTTAAAAGTATTTCTAAGAATAATTGAACTTTCACAAACACTTGTTTTTTGGAAAACTGTTTTTTCAAGCGTTATAAATATTTTGTACGGATTTTTATTGGGAATTATTGTCGGCACTTTTATGGCTTTTGTAAGCGCTATCGACTTTTTTGACAAATTGTTTGAGCCCATAAAACTTATAATCCGCGCAACACCTGTGGCATCGTTTATAATGCTTACATGGATATGGCTTCAACGCTCACAAATTCCTATATTTATATCCTTTTTGATGGTTGTTCCCATTGTGTGGGGCAACGTGTCAACAGGAATAAAAAGTATTGACAAAGAGTATAAAGAACTTGCAACGGTATATAAATTTTCAAGCATAAAGAAGTTGAAATACATTTATTTTCCCGGTGTTTTGCCGTATTTTGCAACAGCAGTTTGCACGTCTTCTGGTCTTGTTTGGAAAGCAGGCATCGCGGCCGAGGTACTTTGCCAACCACCCGGAACGATAGGTGCAAGTCTTTTTGCGGCAAAAAGTATTTTGGAAACCCTTGATATTTTTGCGTGGACAACAGTTGTTATTATAATTAGTCTGATACTTGAAGTGGCTATAAAAAACGTTTTAAAACGTCTTGAAAAACGCTTTAAGTTTGCGGGGTTAGCATGATAAAAATTGAGAATTTAACTGTAAAATACGATAAACCGGTTCTTGAAAATATCAATCTTGAATTTCCCGCAAAAGGAATATTTTGCATTTATGCACCGTCAGGCAGAGGTAAAACAACGCTTTTAAATGCGATAGCAGGCCTTAAAAAATATTCAGGTAAAATCACGGTTGGAGGCAATATAAGTTTCCTTTTTCAGGAAGATCGTTTATTAAATTGGCTTAGTGCTGAAGAAAATATTATGCTTGTTGAGCCTGATAAAAGTAAGGCGAGAGAGTATATGATTGAATTTGGTGTTGAATCTTTTAAAGATCAAATGCCCCAGGAACTTTCAGGCGGTATGAAAAGAAGGGTAGCGCTTGTCCGCACTTTAGCATATTTGGCTGATATATATTTGCTTGATGAGCCTTTTAAGGGACTTGATGAAGATAATGCCCAAAAAGTCAGAAATGCACTTAAAGAACTTTCACAAAATAAACTTATCATTGTAATAACACATGATGAACTTGATGCGATAAAACTCAACGCTGAGAAAATATTACTGTGAAAATAAATTGCTTATGTTTTTTAATGTGTCAACATAGTTTTCGTTAGTTTGTTGAGTGGAGTTCATCATTCCGCTGATTTTAGGAAGCATTGAAAACATATTAGACATACTGCTTATTCTTGAAGTAAAATTATCTGCGGCTTCAATAGCGTTTTTTACGTTGTTGAAGCCGTTTTTATTCATCATCATAAATAAAATGAACATAGGCGTAAGATCGTTCATAGAATTCACCTCATTTAATAATATGCAAAATGTTTTCAAAAGTGCATATTTTATAAAGAGGTGATTTTTTATGAAACGTTCTTTACGCAATTCAGGACAAATTAAAGATGAATCAAATCTTAATCCTGACCAAAAAAAGCAACTTGAAAAATTAAAGGGCATGGCAAAAAATTATGAAGGAAAAAGCGATAGTGAAATTTTAAAAGATCTTTCTTCGGCGGTGAAAAAAGGAAAAGCGGACGGATCTTTAACGGATGAAAAGATTAAACATATAGCACAAAGCATTTCACCGATGCTTAATTCGGAACAGAAAAATAAACTTAATTTTTTGATGGAAAGTTTAAAAAACAATAAAGGGTGAAAATTCACCCTTTTTTTGCAATTTCTTCAATGGCTCTAATCGTAGAAAAAATTTCTTTTTCAGTGTTGAAGGCACCGATACTTAATCTAACCGCGCCTTGGTTATCTGTACCTAAAAATTTGTGGCAAAGTGGCGCACAATGAAATCCACCGCGACAGCAGATAGAATATTTTTGATCAAGAATATCTGCAACGTATCCTGAATCAAAATTTTCAATATTGAAGGCAACAACACCGCTTTGGGCTTTTTTAGGTGAATAAACCTTTGTGTTTTTGATTTTAGTTATATTATCAATTAAAACCTGAGCAAGAGTTATTTCTTTTTCTAAAATTTTTGTTCGGTTGTTTTTTGCAAAGAGTACACCCGATTCTAAAGAAGCAATATTTTGTACCGATAACGTTCCGCTTTCAAGATATTCGGGCATATCGTCAGGTTGAATAAGATCAAAAGATCGGCTTCCCGTACCGCCAAACCGTAAAGGCTTGGGCAGTGGTGCAGAATCTTTTATTCCCAAAATGCCTATTCCTTGCGGGCCGTATAGTCCTTTGTGTCCTGCACAGGCAATATAATCAAAATCTTTCATCTCCTGAACACCTGCGGCTTGAGCGCAATCGGCAATAACAAGAAGTCCGTTGTTTCTTGCAAATTTTATAACCGAATCCATATCTTGCTTTAAACCGATAACGTTTGAAACGTAGTTAAAAATAATTGCTTTTGTGTTTAGTTTTAAAGAATTTTTTAATGCGTTTTTTGAAATATATAAACCGTCATCAGGATATAAAACGGTATATTCAATGCCTTGATTTTTCATATATTCAAGAGGTCTTAAAACCGAGTTGTGCTCGTATGCGCTGGTAATTATATGGTCGCCTTTTCTAAAAAGACCGCGGATCAAAATATTAAGAGAATCAGTACATCCAAAAGTGAAAATAACGTTTTCCGGATTTTTGATTCCCAGAAAATCGCTAATTGTATTTCTTGCGGAAAAAATAATTTCAGAAGATTTTAATGCCATAATATGCCCGCTTCTGCCTGCGTTGGCAGAAAATTTTCTAAAAACAGAATCGCTGCGTAAATACACTTCGGGCGGTTTATAAAGGGTAGTTGCAGCGTTGTCAAGATAAATCATAAGCTGCTCCATTCACTTTTATTTGCTGCACATAATATATTATATTAATCAGTTTGATAGGAGGCTACAAAATATGGATCATTCAATTATTGTTTTTCGCTCGCGCACACAAGTTCTTCACTTTAAAAAAATGCTTGAAAGCGTAGGCGTTTTTTCTCAAATAGTGTCAACACCCAAACGGCTTGCTGTCGGTTGCGGACTTTCCTTAAAAATTATGAGTTCTGATTTTTATAAGGCAAAAGAACTTTTGGACGTATACAGACCGCAAGGCTTTGTAGGCATTTATGATTGACAATAAAAAAATATTATGATAATCTAATCTTAATAAACACAAGGGAAGAATTATTTTATGATCTATGCAGATTATGCGGCAACAACACCTTTGGATAATGATGTTTTTGAAGTAATGAGGCCATGCTTTGTTGAAGATTTTGCCAATGCTTCAAGCGTACATTGTTCAGGACGTGCCGCCTCACAGAAAATTGAAGATGCGCGCAATGAAATTTCTAAAATTATTAATTGCGCCAAAAATGAAATCTACTTTACTTCAGGCGGAACAGAAAGCGATAACTGGGCAATAAAAGGCTTTGTAAAGGCTAACGGCACAAAGCATGTAATTACATCGTCCATTGAACATCATGCTATTCTAAATGCTTGCAAAGACCTTGAAACGGAAGGTGTTTCGGTTACATATCTTCCCGTTGATGAATATGGAAGAATAAGTATTTCTGAACTTGAAAAAGCAATAAACGAAGATACAGGGCTTATAAGCATTATGACCGCCAATAATGAGATCGGCACCATTCAGGATATTGAAGAAATAGGAAAAATTGCAAAAAAATATAATATTCCTTTTCATACAGATGCCGTTCAGGCAGTTGGCACAATGAAAATTGACGTTGAAAAAGCAAATATTTCAATGCTTTCTGCTTCTGCCCATAAGTTTTACGGCCCTAAGGGAATTGGCTTTTTATACATTAAAAACGGTATAAAAATCAAGAACTTACTTCAAGGCGGTGCTCAGGAACGTGACAGACGCCCCGGTACGTTAAATACACCGCTTATAGTGGGCATGGCTTGTGCATTTAAAAAAGCAGTTGATAATATGGAAGAACATAATTTAATTGCCAAAGCCCGTGTTGAACGGGTAAAAAATATAGTTTTTGAAAAACTGGATGATGTTTTTGAAAACGGATATTTAGAAAATAAACTTTCAGGTAACTTGAGCCTTACTTTTAAGAACGTTCAAGCGGAAGGACTTCTTGTTTTACTTGATATGAAAGGTATTTGCGTTTCGGCAGGCGCGGCATGCTCGGCAGGTGCGGTAAAAGTTTCCCATGTGTTGGAAGCAATAAAAAAACACGATTTGGGTGGAACGATAAGAATAAGTTTAAGTCATCTGACAAGTGAAGAAGAAGCCGAAAAAATAGGCATCGCCATTGCTGATGCAGTAAATAATTTAAGAAAATAATGTTGGATATTTTTCCAACATTTTTTTTGTTTTTTGGTCAATAATAATAAAAAAATCAAAGGTGATCAAATGGAAGCAATAAGTAGTTTTGTAGGTACCGACGTGTATCTTAACGGTAAAGTTATAGGCAGAATCACAGATTTTCTTATTGACTGCAAAAACAAAAGTATAAAAGGTATCGCGTGCATCAGTAATACGGGGATAATACGCTCAAAATTTTACGTTGAAAAAAACGGCATACTTCATCTGGATAGAAATGGCGTAGTAATCGATAAAAGCAAAGTCAGATATAAAAAATTTATTGAAGAATATTCGGTAATCTCGCCCCAAAGCGAAATGATCTATGGTGGAATGGGTGATATCTATATTGATCCGTCAACTCTTTTGATAAAAAGCGTCAGTATTAAAAGAGGGTTTTTGGATGATCTTATTTTTGGCAGAGAATTTCTTGATATTGATGAAATAACTATGACGGAAAAGGGAATAGTAAAAATAGATTAAGGAGGTGTTTTATAGTGAAAATGGTAAGTACCGGAATGTTTGTAGCGGCGGGTGCCCTTGCAGGAATGGTAGCAGGGGCATATCTTGTTATGAACAATCACAAAGCGAGAAAGATCTACCGTTGCGGAAAGCACTACGCAAAACAGTTGTTAAAAATGTAATAAAGGGGCATTGACCCCTACATAAAGGAAATTTTAAATGATAAAAAAAAGAAGCATTGTTATTATTCTTGCAATAAGCATTTTAATTTTATTGGCTATAACGCTTGGCAACTCATTTTTTAAAATATTATCTCTTGTGATTTCTGCATCAATTCAGGCGTATATAATTTATCCTTTTATAAAGCATCTTGAAAAACGTGTAAAAAGAAATATTGCAATTATTTTGGGATTTTTGTTAATTTTTGCAATTTTATTTACCGTGATAATGCTTCTTGTTCCTGTATTTGTTGGTCAGATAAAGAAATTAGTTGCTTTTTTACCTGGATATATAGATAAAATTAAAAAATATATTATGGAAATACCATATTTGTATATTTTTATCGAAAATCTCAATATAAATGAAAAAATTTCAATGGCTACAGATGGTTTTTTAAAGAATTTTTCACCGCAGAATATAATTTCATTCTTATCTTCGTCATTACTTGTTCCGGTGATTGTTTACTATATTCTCAAAGAGCGTGAAAAAATAAAAAATGTATGTCTTTTTATATTACCTTCAAGAATGAGAACACCGTCAATTTATATTTTTCGTGATATAAACCGTCAACTTCGTGATTATATCGTAGGTGAGTTTATAATTATCTTAACTGTTTCTTTTCTCATGGCACTTTTACTGGCAATGTTCGGTTTTGAATATTGGTTGATACTCGGTATAATTATGGGGATTTTCAACATAATTCCTTATATCGGTCCAATTATTGGAAGTCTGCCAATTTTGTTTACGGCATTTACTGAGAATAAAGTTGTTCTTGCACTTATTTTGATTCTTGCGGTGCAACAGATAGATAATTTAATAATTCATCCGCGCATAATTTCCGATAGTGTAAAAATACACCCTGTTTCAGTTTTATTGTGTGTGGTTGCAGGAAGCAGTGTAGGAAATATTTTGGGAATGGTCCTTGCAATTCCGGCATTTATCATTTTTCGCATACTTTTTAAAGAGTTTTACAAATATTTCAGCGAAAGAAAACGTAATTTTCCGCAATTTAGCAAAATATAGTCTTGTAAAAAATTAAATTTTATAATATAATATCAATATAAAATTTTTTACGGAGGACTTTAATATTATGCAGAACATTAACGATACCATGAAATACAGCCGCAGTGAAGATAATGCTCAGATCAAGGATATTCTTGTTCAAGTATATACTGCATTGCAGGAAAAAGGCTATGACCCCGTAAATCAGATAGTTGGGTACATTCTTTCAGGCGATCCTACTTATATTACCGGCTACAATAATGCCCGTAATCTTATCCGCAGGGTCGAAAGAGATGAACTTTTAGAAGAACTTGTAAAAAAATATGTTGAGAATTGCTAATGAAGTATCTTGGTCTTGACATTGGCGATAAAAGAATAGGTATATCAGTAAGCACCAGTGGCATACTTGCCAGCGGTGTGGAAACTTATACTCGTACATCCCTTAAAAATGACTGTCAGCATGTGCTTGATCTTATAAAACAGTATAAGATCGATATAGTTGTTGCGGGTTTACCGAAGCATTTAAACGGTGATGAACATCAGCAAGCTGAAAAAAATGAGGTTTTTTTAAACGCTTTAAGGGAACATGATATAAAAATCGAATATTTTGATGAAAGGCTTACTTCTGCGGCGGCTGAAAAGGCGATGCTTGAAGCAGACCTTTCAAGAAAAAAACGCAAAGAAAACGTTGATAAACTTGCGGCGGTAATAATTTTACAAGATTATCTTGATGCAAAAAACGGAGGGTCTTTTTTATGAGCGAAAATCAGGAAAACTTAATTTTAACACTTGTTGATGAAAATGATGAAAGTTTCGATGCAGAACTTATTGATAGTATTGCTTATGACGGTCATATCTACAATCTGTTTATTCCCGTTGAGGAAAAGGACAGTGAAGAACCTCAGGTGATTATCCTGGAATATAAGGAGGAGGGCGACGATATCGTGCTACTTCCCGTTGAAAATGAGGTGCTTCTTGATGAGATCTGGGCGGCCTATGAAGAAGAATTTGAGGAAGAAGAATAAATTTTTCAAAAAAAATAAAGGATTTTTGAGTCTTTTGCAGAATTATATAGCAAAAGACTCTTTTTATTGAAAGGCTGTTTGTATGAGAAAAGATACCGAGCTTTTTGAACAAAACTATTTGTCCCCTTATGCCGCGAAGGCAAGCGAAAGTAAGGGCAGGGAAGTTTTTGAGGAGGAGTGTGACCTTCGCACTGCTTTTCAGCGCGACCGTGACAGAATAATTTACTGTAAATCTTTCAGGCGCCTTAAACATAAAACTCAAGTATTTCTTTCACCGGAAGGGGATCATTATCGCACACGATTAACTCACACTCTTGAAGTTACTCAGATCGCCCGTACCATCGCACGCGCACTAAGGCTTAACGAAGATCTTGCTGAAGCCATTGCAATGGGGCATGATTTAGGGCACACACCCTTTGGCCATGCAGGGGAAAGGGTTTTAAACCGTCTTTGTTCAACGGGTTTTGAACATAACGTCCAGTCCCGTCGTGTTGTTGAAAAACTTGAAAACGGTGTAGGGCTTAATCTTACCTGGGAAGTTCGTGACGGTATTGAAAATCATACAAGCCGTTCTAAACCCTCAACCTTAGAGGGAAAGATAGTATCTTATGCCGATAGAATTGCCTACATAAATCATGATATTGACGATGCTTGCCGTGCAGGAATCATTACAGAATCAGATCTTCCGTTTAGAACTAACATGATGTTAGGCATGGATAATTCATCGCGAATTGATACGCTTGTTACAGATATAATAAAAAACAGTTATGAAAAAAACGATATCATCATGTCTGATGAAATCTATGAAGTTATGAATGAACTTCGCGATTACATGTTCAAAAACATCTATTCTTCACAAAGTACGGCAAAAACTGAGGAAATTAAGGCTGAAGGTGTAATCGAAAATCTTTTTTATGCTTACATGAATGATGAATCGCTTCTTCCGCAGACAATTAAAATTGCAATTAAACAGTTTGGCAAAGAACAAGCCGTCTGCGATTATATAGCCGGCATGAGCGACGGTTACGCTTTAAGGGAATATGAACGTCTGTTCGTTCCCCGCTCATGGCAAAGAAATTAAAAGGAGGATATCATGCCGAGAATCCCTGAAGCATTTATTGATGCGGTTGTGGATAAGGTAGATATAGTCGATGTTATTTCCGAGTATGTTTCTCTACAAAAACGAGGGAACAAATACGTTGGACTATGTCCTTTCCACAACGAAAAAACGGCATCTTTTACCGTCGATAGCGATAAACAGCTATTTTATTGTTTCGGCTGTCATGTAGGCGGAAATTTGATTGGCTTTTTGGAAAAAAAGGAAAATCTTACTTTTTATGAAGTTATTGAGGAACTTGCCAAACGCGCCAATATGCAAATGCCCGTTTCAGAAGAAAAGGGTGCCCCGTCTTTTAATAAAGATACCAAAAATAAAATATACGAAGCCAACAAAGAGGCGGCACGGTTTTATTTTAATACACTTTTTGAACCTGAAGGCGCTGAAGGTCTTGAATATTTCCTAAATAGAGGTTTAACGGAAAATATCATAAAACGTTTTGGGTTAGGCTATGCACCTAACTTCCGCGATGGTCTTGTAAAACATCTTAAAGCAAAAGGCTTTGATGAGGACACGATCATTCTTGCAGGCCTTGCACAAAAAAATGAATATGGTATCCGTGATAATTTCCGTACCCGTGTTATGTTTCCCATAATCGCACCAAGCGGTGAAATTCTTGGATTTGGCGGTCGGGTATTAGATAAATCGTTGCCCAAATACATAAACACAGGCGATACACCCGTATTTAATAAACGAAAAAATCTTTATGCTCTTAATATTCTAAAAAAGAACAACAAAGGTCGTGCCATTATCGGCGAAGGTTATATGGACGTTATTGCCCTTAACATGGCAGGCTTTGATTACGGTGTTGCATCTTTAGGTACTGCAGTTACGCCTGAGCAAGTGCGTCTTTTAAAACGGTACGCTCAGGAGATATATATTTGTTATGACGGTGATAAAGCAGGAATCAGCGCAACCCATAAAGTTATTGATCTTATGAAGGAAGCGGAACTAAAACCCAAAATCATCGAACTTCCTTTAGGTGTTGACCCCGATGAATTTATAAAAGCAAACGGTAAAGAAGCATTTTGGGAAAAGATGAAAACTGCGCGGACAAGCATTGAGTATCTTGTTGACGAAGTTAAAGCCCAATGTGATATGAAAACAGAGGAAGGCCGTGCTGAGTTTGCACAAAAATCAACAGCGATAGTTGAAAAATATGCTTTTGACAGTATCGAAACAGAAATGTATTTAAGAAGGATCAATCAACTGAGCGGTTTTTCCATTGATGCCTTATACAGCAGTTTTGATAATAAGAACAAAAAGCCTATTCCGCAAAATCAAGATAATGTGTCTTATGGCATTTTAAATAAGTTCGACTCAATTACCGAGCGTGCCTTAATATCTGTTCTTATTGAACACCCAAATCTTATCGAAAATGCCCAGATGGCATTAAATGATGAATATTTTACAAACAATGCATATTTAAAGATTTTTAAATATCTGTGCGAAAACCACGAAAAAACGTCGGTATCAACGCTTATGCGTCACTTTGAGGGGGACGAGCAGGTAGTTACCGCGCTTTCTGCGGTCGGCATTGAAAGCACAGTCTTTGGCGATCCAAATGCTTATCTTGAAGACTGTTGTTTAAAAATCGCAATAGATCATCTTAATCGCAATAGGGATGAACTTAAGTTAAAATTAAATAATCCCGATTTTTCACCGCAAGAAAAAATCGCTTTCGCCGGTGAAATCGCCAAAATTGACAAAGAAATTAAAGAAATACGCAGTAATTTTTAGGAGGAATGTTTATGAGCGAAAATATAGAATTTAGTGATCAACTTATTGAAAAAATGGGTGAGATCAAGAAAAAAGTTAAGGACGGAAGTATAAAAAAATCTCTTACTTATACGGAAGTTATTGATCTTCTTGATGGCGTTGATTATGACGTTGATCAGATCGAAAAGATATTTGATCTTTTTGAGAACATGGGTGTCAAGATCCAAAGTGACGTTGACCCTGATTTAGAGAATATTATGGAATCTCTTCCGGAAACAGAATCGCATATGATAATTCTTAACGATAGCGTCAGTGTAGATGATCCCGTTAGAATGTATCTTAAGGAAATGGGTAAAGTTCCGTTGCTTTCTGCGGATGAGGAAATTGAAATTGCCCGTCGTGTCGAAAACGGTGATGAAAAGGCAAGAGAAAAACTTGCTGAAGCAAACCTTAGACTTGTTGTAAGCATTGCAAAACGCTACGTTGGTCGCGGTATGCTTTTCCTTGATCTTATTCAGGAAGGCAACTTAGGTCTTATTAAAGCAGTTGAAAAATTTGACTATACAAAAGGATATAAATTTTCAACCTATGCAACATGGTGGATCCGTCAGGCAATTACACGCGCCATTGCAGATCAGGCGCGTACTATCAGAATTCCCGTTCATATGGTTGAAACGATACATAAACTTTCCCGTGTAAAGCGTCAACTTGTCCAGACTTTAGGCAGAGATCCTCAGGTTGAAGAAATTGCTGAGGCAATGGAAGTCTCTGTTGAACGTGTTCGCGAGATCATCAAAATCGCTCAAGATCCCGTTTCTTTGGAAACACCTATAGGTGAGGAGGAAGACAGCCACTTAGGTGACTTTATTCCTGATGATGATATTCCGCTTCCGTCAGATGCTGCCGCCGCAACCCTTTTAAAGGAGCAGTTGATGCAGGTATTAAGTACGCTTACACCCCGTGAAGAGAAAGTTCTTCGTTTGCGCTTTGGTATTGATGATGGCAGAGCGCGTACTCTTGAAGAAGTTGGTAAAGAATTTAACGTTACCCGTGAACGTATCCGTCAGATCGAAGCAAAGGCATTAAGAAAACTTCGTCATCCATCAAGAAGCAGAAAATTAAAGGATTATCTTGAATAATGCTAACGCCACGTTTTGATGCAATAATAAAACTTCTTGGAAAAAATAAAACCGTTGCCGATATTGGTTGCGATCATGGCAAGTTAAGTGTTTTTTTAATAAAAAATCAACTTGCCGAAAAAGTTTTTGCAACAGATATTTCCGAGCCATCGTTAAATAAAGCCAAAAAACTGGTGAAAAAAGAGAATGTTAAAAATGTTTCTTTTTTTGTTGGTGACGGTTTTTCATCGCTAAATGATAGACCTGATGCCGCCATTGTTGCAGGCATGGGCGGTGAAGTGATAAAAAATATTATTACGCATCCCTTTGCAAAAACAAAATTGGTGCTTCAACCAATGAAAGATTCCGATATTTTATTCTCAGGCTTATTTGAATTGGGATTTTATATTGAACAGGTGGTAATTGCTCAGGAAGGTGGCAGGTTTTATGAAGTAATTCTTGCTTCGCCCGGTAAAGATGAGCCTTTTAATTATTTGTTGCCGCCAATGGACAGGCTAAAAAAAGATAAATGCGCCCTTGAATTTTTAGAACATAAAATTTCAGTCTTAAAAAAGGCTGCATTAGGCGCGAAAAATACAAGTGATAGCACTCGATTTAAAGAACTTACAAACATGATAGAAACTATTGAAGGAGTTATAAAAAATGATTTCGGTAAATGATATAATAACTGAAATTGAAAAACTTGCAAAGCCGGAGTATGCCTATGAATGGGATAATTGTGGACTTCTTGCAGGGGATAGAAACAGTCAGGTAGAAAAAATTCTTATAACTCTTGATATTACAAAAGAAGTTGCCCTTGAAGCAAAAGAAAAAAATTGTCAGATGATAATTTCACATCACCCTCTTATTTTTAAGGCGGTAAAAAATTTAAGTACCGATACATATGAGGGAGAAGTATTATCAATTCTTTATAAAAACAATATTGCTCTCTACTGTGCTCATACAAGCCTTGATATAGCAGTTGGTGGAGTAAACGATATTTTGTGCGAAAAACTTATGCTCAATAACGTATCACTTGTTTCAGAAACGGATATTTGCGGCGAAAAAGTTGCTTGTGCAAGAATCGGTGAATTACCACACGAATTTTCAAAAGCCGAAATTTTGAATTTTATAAAGGAAAAGACGGGGGCAACACAACTTGATTATTATCTTTTGGATAAAAACTACAAAACAATAGCACTTTGCACCGGAGCAGGGGAAGAATTTGCCTTTGAACAGTGTGCGGACGTGTTCTTGACGGGAGAAATAAAATATCACACCGCCCTTGAAATGAAACGCCAAAATATTTCATTTATCGCTGCGGGACACTATTATACCGAGGTCCATATGATAGAAGGGCTTTCGTGCTATTTACAAAAACAGTTAAATGTGCTAAAATATGGTGTTGAAGTATTAAGATCAGAAACAAACACTAATCCGTTTGAGAATTAGGAGGATATATTATGACAGATGCAATTAAAAAATTACTTGAGTACCAGGAAGCCGATCTTAAAGTTGATGAGGCTGAAAAAAAAGTAAAAGGCAGTAAAGAAAGAAAAACTGCCAACGCTATGAAACAGCGTTACGAACTTGCAGTTGAAGAAAGAAAAAAACTTATTGCTGCTCGTGATCAGGCTGAAAAAGAAGTTGAAACTTTAACAGGTGAAGTTGATAAACTTTTATCTCTTGCTGAAACTGACCGTGCAAAAGATGCTCCTGAAAATCAGGAAGCAATCGGAAAACTTGTTAATGAGATCGATAAACTTATGTCGGCGCTTAAAAAGTGCGAAGAAAAAATTAACGGTATCAATGCTTCTGTTGATGAAAACGAGAAAAAAATCAACGAATATGCAGTTATAGCCAATAAGGCAAAAGAAGAATTTAACGTAAATAAAGCAGGATATGAGAAACTTGTTGCCGAAAATAAGCCTGAAATCAATGCGTTAATGGCTGAAAGAGATAAAATTGAAGCAGGTGTTGATAAAGTTCTTCTTGAAAAATATCAAAAACTTAAAAAGAACAAGATCGTTCCTACAGCACCTTTAACAAACAAACGTTGTGGTGGTTGTCACATGGAATTACCTGCATTTACCGTTTCCAATGCTACGAAGAACGGTTATTGCGAATGTGAAAACTGTGCAAGAATAGTTTATGTTGAATAAAATTTTTGAGTAAGCCGGATGACTGCGGTGTAAATACGAGGAAAGTCCGAGCTTCAAAGAGCAGGATGCCGGATAACGTCCGGTGGAGGCGACTCTAAGGATAGTGCAACAGAGATATACCGCCGCGTAAGCGGTAAGGGTGGAAAGGCGAGGTAAGAGCTCACCGGGTATTATGGCAACTTAATACTCCTGTAAACCCCATCCGAAGCAAGATTGATAGTGGAGCGTGAACGGTTGCTCGCCGGCTCCCATGTAATCGCTTAAGCTTTTCGGCAACGGAAAGAATAGATAGATAGTCATCAGTACCTTTGGTACTACAGAACTCGGCTTATAGGCTTGCTCAGATTTTTAAATATAAACGAGAGATTTAAAAAATCTCTCGTTTGTTATTTTTGGAAAAAATTCTGCATATGCTTTTTCCAAGGAGGGACAACTATGGAAAAGCTTAAAAAAATTCTTCCGTCAAAAGTAAGTTTTGCTTTAGATAAAATGACAAAAAGCGAATTACTGAATTTATCGGAAATTAGGCTTCGTGTAAATCAGCCTGTATATTTTTACATGGGTACAGAGGAATATGCCGTTGATGAACTTGGTTTAAAAAAGCGTGATGGTTATATTTTTACCGATTCTGATGCAGAAAAAATGTGGCGAGATCTTTGTGACGGCTCACCGTACAGTACAATAAAAAATCAAAAGGAAGGCTATATAACTGTTAATGGAAATCGTGTAGGCTTTTCGGGTAAATTTGCTTCTGTTGATGAAGAAATCAAGCATATTGAAAAGGTATCTTCCTTTTGTGTAAGAATAATGCATGAAAAAAAGGGGTGCGCCAATAAAATATATAAATATCTTTACGAAAACAATGAACTGATGAACACACTTATCGTTTCGCCTCCGGGGTGCGGAAAAACAACGCTTTTAAGGGATGTTACACGGCTGTTGTCTTTTGATGGCAACAACGTTGCTTTAATAGATGAACGTGATGAAATAGCCGCCGTATGTAACGGATATGCTACTCTTGATGTGGGTAAACGCACCGATATTTATCTCGGAATGAGTAAAAAAACTGCCATAGAAAACATGATCCGCGCCATGCATCCCGATGTTGTTGTTTCCGATGAACTATTTAAAGATGAGGATATTTTATCAATAAAAAAAGCAAAATCAAAGGGAATAAAACTTGTTGCAACGGCTCACGGCAGAAATATTAATGATGTTTTAGATCTTTTTGATATTTTTGACCGATATGTTTTTTTAAGTAAACGATTTGGATTAGGTACTGTTGAGGGTGTTTTTGATAAAGAAAAGAAGGATTTTAAAATATGTTGTTGAAGTTGATGGGCGGAATAGTTATTTGTATCGGAACTTGGTATCTTGGCAAAAACATTTCAGAAAACTATCTTGATAACATGAAAATAATAGATGATTATCTTTTGTTTTTAAACAATTTTAAAAGTGCTGTTGCTTTTTCCGGAATGAATATGTATGAGTTTTTTGAAAGAAACGATATATCAGGTGTAGAAAATCTTCTTGAATTTCTTTTAATAAAAAGAAACACTTGTGAAATAAAAAATTTTAAGGGAAAAAATGTACTTGAAGATAAGTGCGTAAATTTAGTTTCCCAAGCATTAATGCTTGCTCAGAGATCAAGTGATACAAAAGTAATTTCCGATATTATCGATCAATCAATTAATGAACTTAACCGATGTAAAAAAGAATTTTGGGAGGAACACTGCGGCAAAATAAAAACAGCACCAAAAATAGGGCTGATTTCAGGATTGTTTGTTGCAGTGCTTGTTATATGAGTATTGATATAATTTTTAAAATTGCCGCAATAGGTATTTTAGTTACACTTATAAGCCAACTTCTTACAAAATGGGGAAGGGATGATATCGCAATGGTAACGACCATTGCAGGACTAATAATCGTTTTACTTATGGCGCTTGATATGGTAAGTGACTTCTTTTCTGAAATAAAAAGCGTTTTTGATTTGTATTGATGGATAAAATTTTTCTAATAATATTGTTCGGAATCGGTGCAGTATTTATAATTCTCACCATAAAAAAATATGCACCCGAGTACGCACTTTTGGCGTCCATCTGTGCAGGATCAATAATAATCCTTTTTGTAATTACTGATATGGGTGAAATTGTTTCTTTTATCTCATCAATTAAAGAATTTGGAAAATTGAACAACCAATGGCTTAAATCAATGGTAAAAATTGCGCTCATGTCATTTTTAGGACAGTGGGGAACACAGATATGCCGTGATGCAGGTGAAAATTCCATTGCTGATAAAATGGAAACGGCAATTAAAATACTGGTGCTTGTTATTTGTTTGCCCTACATAAATACGTTATTTAAAATGGCGGCTGAATTAAATTGAAAAAGTTTTTGTTTTTTATAATAATTTTTGTTTTTATAAGCGTGAATGTAAGTGCAGTTCAAGACTTTTCGGAGATAGATGCTACCGTTTCTGACCCTGTTTTCGGAACTCCAAAAGAAATAATAGATGCGATATTAAATAATGAACTTTCTCTTGATGGCACATCACTTTTTGATAATCTGATAAAATTAATGGGAATATCAATAAAAAATATTATTCCGTCAATAACGTCACTTTTTGCAATAACACTTATAATTTCTGCTATTGAAAAACTTAAACTTATAAATCAGTCAACAGAAAATGCGTGTTTGGCAGGCGGGAGAATTATTTTTTCAGTTATACTTATAAGTTCATGCAATGCCTTTATAAAAAGTGCAGGCGAAAGTCTTGAAAACATTTCCCTTTTTGCCGATGCTCTTTTGCCAATTTTAATAACTCTTCTTGCTTCCCTTGGTGCGCAAGGAACAGTTAGTGCAATGGGCTCATCACAAGTATTGCTTTCAACAGTTCTTATAAACATTTCAAGAAATGTTATTCTGCCGCTTATACTGAGCGGATTGACCGTATCGGCAATAAACGGTATTTTGGCAGACAATAAATTAAAGGGAATAGCCGATTTTTTAAAAAATGCGTCATCATGGATCATGGGTGCAATATTTACCGTTTTTTCGGCAATACTTACAGTTCAAGGATTGGTATCAGGTGTAAGTGATGGCATTTCAATAAGAAGCATAAAATACGCTTTAAGTTCATCAGTTCCAATAATTGGCTCAAATATTTCCGATAGTTTTTCTTCGGTGCTTTTAAGTGCCTTTTCTATTAAAAGTGCCGCAGGAATAATGGGGATAATAATAATTATAGGTATCGTTATTATTCCTATTTTGAATTTGTGGATATATAGATTTTGCCTTAATTGCTTTGGTGCTGTTGTTGCTCCTTTTGCAGGAAATTTTGTTGTTGAGCAGATAAGAAACGTCAGTGATTTTTTAAAACTTGTATTAGCGGTTTTGTTAGGCGTAAGTGTTTTGTGGTTTATATATCTTGGCGTACTTGTTTCTGTGGGAGGGAATCTCATTTGACGGCTTGGCTCAAAGATTATATTTTTACGATAATTTCAATAAGTTTTATTACGTTGATAATTGATTGCATTATTCCAAATGGTAACCTGAAAAGATACGCGATTTTCGGAATTTCCGTAATTTTAAGTATTGCATTAATCAGTCCGTTTAACAATCTCATTAAAAAAGATTTTAAACTTGAAATTCCTGAAAATACATATTTTGTAGATTATACTTCTGCGGTGAAAAACACAGTAAATAGCATAAAGGGCTTTGAAGATGCTTCTGTTTCGGTAAAACAAGAAAATAATAAAATAATAAGCATAACCGTTTATTTAAAAAAAGAAAGGGTTTTAGAAGATGCGGTTGAAAATCTAACCGGTAATTTTGTTAAAAAAATGCTTAGTACAGTTTATAACGTTGATGAAAATAATATATTTTTTCGGAGTGAATGATGAAAAACATATTGAATATCAAACTTGATAAAAAGAAAAAAATAATACTTATATTTTTTCTTCTGATTGTTGCGATGATAGTTTATTTTCTTCCTGAAAAAAGTAATATTGAGCAGGCAGAGGGCATATCTAATAATACGGAATCAATTACTGATGAAAAAAGGCTTGAGGAAGTTTTAAGTAACGTTCATGGTGTCGGCAGAGTAAGTGTCATGATAACTTACGAAAATTCAAGTGAAGTGGTTTGTGCTGATAACATTGAAAGGCAAACCAATACCGTAACGGAAAAAACTCAATCAGGAACAAAGGAGTCCGAAACGGTAATTGAATCAAGATCACCGGTAACTATAGGTACGCAAGATGAAAACGCATTGGTTGTGGTTGAAAAAGAACCAAAAATAAAAGGGGTGATAGTTGTTGCGCAAGGTGCGGAAAACGTAAGCGTTAAAATGGAATTACAGAAAGCAGTTGAAACGGTGCTGCAAATATCACCGTCACAAGTAGAAATTTTTGCAATGAATTAAGGAGAATGAATTATGTTTAAAATCAGCAGAAAAGCAATGGTAGTTTCTTTAATGGTAGTGCTTTTGGTAGTAACGGGTCTTTTGAATTGGAAGTATCTTGCAAAAGGTGAAAATCCTGACGAAGTACAAAGCGGAACAGTTAGCGAAAATGATGTTGAAACAGCAAGTTTCTTTACAACCTATAAAAGCGAAAGAATGAATAACAGGGAAGAAGAAATGATCTATCTTGACAGTGTGATTGCAAATGCTTCAACAGATACCGAAACAATTTCCGAGGCGCAACAAATGAAAATGGAAATTATATCTAATATGGAAATTGAAAGTACACTTGAAGGACTTTTAGTTGCAAAAGGTTTTGAAGATGCCATTGTAACTGTTGGTTCAACCAGTGTAAACATCGTAGTTAAAGATCAGGAATTAACCCAAGCGAAGGTTGCGCAGATACTTGATATCGTAACGACCGAAACCGAATATACGGCAGGGGATGTAAAAGTAATTCAAGCAGAATAACAAAAAAAGCTGTTACAAACGTAACAGCTTTAATTTGTGCAAATAAATTACAATGCTCTTGTAACCTTACCTGAACGAAGGCAACGAGTGCAAACGCAGATCTGCTTGGGTGAGCCATCAACAATAGCTCTAACTTTCTGTACATTAGGTGCCCAGTAAGTTCTTGTATGACGGTTTGAGTGGCTAACCTTGTTACCGGACATTACGCCCTTCTGACAAATCTCACAATATTTTGCCATAAGTGCACCTCCTTTTAGGATGATAAAAATTTTCGAGCGTTGCTCTTTGGTGTGCGTGGAGGGACTCGAACCCCCGACCTACTGGTTCGTAGCCAGTCACTCTATCCAGCTGAGCTACACACACATGTCTTTTTTAAGCAACGGTGATAGTATATAACAACCTTTAAAATTTGTCAAACGTTTTCTTAAAAATTTTTTTGTTTATTTTATTGAAAGTTTGTGATAAAATATTTTTAAGGAAAAAATAATTTTATCATGTTGATTTCACATTTCTTTTGTATTATAATAGAGAAAAGAAAATTTGTAAAGTTTTTTTCAGAAAGGATTGATATATATGGCAAGAGTTTTAATTGTTGATGATGAAGAAAATATCCGCATTGGTTTGAGGGAGTATGCTGAATTTGAAGGACATACTGTTACCGAGGCTGTTGACGGTATGGATGCTGTAAATAAATGCAAGAGCAATGATTACGATATTATCATTATGGATATAATGATGCCACGTCTTGATGGCTTTTCTGCATGCAAAGAAATCAGAAAGACTAAAGATATTCCCGTTTTGATGCTTTCTGCCCGCGGCGAAGAATATGATAAACTTTTCGGCTTTGAACTTGGTATTGACGATTATGTTGTAAAACCTTTTTCACCTAAAGAAGTTATGGCAAGAATAAACGTTATTATTTCACGTCATGAAGGTGCAACCAAGGAACCTGAAAACAAACATATCGTAATAAAGGGTATTGATATTGACGTTTCTGCCCGTAAAGTTTATATTGACGGCAAGCGTATTGAACTTACACCTAAAGAATATGATCTGCTCACTTTCATGATTAAAAACAAAAATATTGCTCTTTCAAGAAATCAACTTTTATCTGAAGTATGGGGCTATGAATTTTTCGGTGATGACAGAACTGTTGATACGCATATTAAGATGCTTCGTAACAGTATTGAGCCATACCGCGACCTTATTTCAACAGTTCGGGGAGTAGGATACATTTTTGAAACGGAAGATTAAATATGGCGTAAAATTAAAAATTTGGGAATATTTCTGCATATTTGCGGCATTGATGCTTGTCATCGTTTGGCTTTTACAAATAGCATTTCTTCAATATTTTTATATAGGCTCAATGGCCCGTGAAAATATGAACAATGCCCGTGAGATCGTTGCGCTTTACAAAAAAGGTAAACTTTTGGAAAAAGACGTTTTTGAAAGTGCCAACAAGAATAACATTGTAATAGTTATTACCGATGAAGATGGCTTTGTAATTTATGCCTATGATGATATGGGTAAAATTGATGATTCCAGGGTTGAAAGCCTTAATAATTTTGCTAATGCCCTTGGTGATATTCAAAAAAACATAAGAAGATCTCCCAATAATGAACTTGATTTTCGCATTGAAGATGAAAAAAGCGATCAAAGCGTTCTATTTTACGGCGCTTACGCTAAAAATGAAAAAAGCGGTGAACGTGCCTATGTATATGTAATGTGTCAACTTGAGCCTATTGGCTCAGTTGTAGCGGTTATACAGAAGCAGTTTGTCACCGTTACGTTGATCGCGCTTTTGATGTCTGCAATTATTGCATATGTTATTGCACAGCGATTTTCTCGCCCTGTTGAAAAATTGACAAGATCTGCACGCGAACTTGCGCTTGGCAACATTAACGTCGATTTTGAAACGGAGGAAGCGTTTGGCGAAATTTCCGATCTTTCCAAGGCGTTAAGTTATGCAACGGGGGAAATTGCCAAGGCTTCAGAGTTTAGGCGTGAGCTTATGGCAAATGTTTCTCATGATTTGCGTACACCACTTACCATGATAAAAATGTATGCTGAAATGATTCGTGATATTTCGGGCGATAATAAAGAAAAACGCGAAAAGAATCTTAAAGTTATCATTGATGAAACGGACAGACTTTCAATTCTTGTAAATGATATTCTTGAACTTTCCAAAATGGAAGCGACGGATAGAAAATTTGATATCAAGGCATTCGATATTTCAAAAACCGTGACGACCATTCTTGAAAGATTTTCCGTAATGGTTGAACAAGGCTATCGTTTTGAACTTGAAGCACCTGAACAAGTCTATGTTTTAGGTGATGAAGCGCGTATTGAACAAGTAATTTATAACCTCTTATCTAATGCTATAAATTACACCGGTGAAGATAAACGCGTAGTTATAAGAATAACGAAAAAATTTGATTGTGCAAAGGTTGAAATAATTGATACCGGCGAAGGAATTCCGGAAGAAGATCTTGCAAATATTTGGGATAGATATTATAGGTCGAAAACGCATATAAGATCTCAGGTTGGTACAGGATTAGGTCTTTCTATCGTAAAGACGATTCTTGTTGCCCATAATGCAGATTTTGGAATAGAAAGTACCATCGGTCTTGGTTCGAATTTTTGGTTTGAATTAAAATTACCTGAAAATTCCGGTAATAAAACATTGCGCCTGGCAGATAATAATATCGTAAGTGAAAAATAAAACTTACAAATTTTTTAACGGAGATTATTATTATGTCAAAAATGTCAATGGCACTTAAGCATGAGATCGCCAAGGAGTTAGGCGTATATGACACAGTTAAAAATTCAGGCTGGGGTGAAGTTTCATCTCGTGACTGCGGTCATATGGTAACAAAGGCTATCGAAATTGCTGAAAGATCTGTAAAATAATACACTTAAAGCGGAGCGTAAAATTACGTTCCGCTTTTCATATTTGAAAAATATTTTGCATACATTTTAGTAAAGGAAGTGTATGTAAATGTATAAGATCGGCAACTATGTTATTTATAAAGAACATATGAATTTAAGAGAAAAACCGACTGCTTCTTCAAAAATAATGGGAGTAATTCCAATGGGTACATGTATTGAGATTACCGAAACAAAAGATAATTGGGGCAAAACTGAATTTTTGGGAAAAAACGGGTGGTGCTGTATAAGTGAGTGTTTTGCTAAGCCCGTTTGTACTTGCGAAAAAACAGAGTGTTGTTATTACGAGAAGTTTTGTGAAGTTGAAAAGAAATATTGTGAATTATCGAAAAAAACCGACAAAATACGGGAGTTATTAAAATAATCTGTTTGCAAATATAAGTATATTATGGTATAATTAAACCACACAAAATATTCAGGAGTTGAATTTATGAGTGGTTTTAAAAACTATCATTTTCGCTATATAAAAAGCGCACTTTATATGCTTATATCGCTTTCACTTGTTATCTTGCTTATCGTTATTGCAGTAACAAATATTTCTTTCGGAACAAAGCCTGATAATTCTGAAATTTCTGATACTACACCGGTGCCTACTGAAGCGCCTAACCGTATCAAAATTCAGCTTACCGGTGATATTGTTCTTAACGGAACGCTTATAAAAAGCAACAGTAACGCTTATGGTGAATATAATTTTGATAACTGTTTTTCGGAAATAAAGGATAGCCTTGACGGGGATCTTGTTCTTTTTAATCTTGAAGGCGTTATTGATGCACATAAAAACGGAACAGAACTTGCAGGCGCACCGATCTATAACTATCCCAAAGAAATTGCAACGGCCGCATATAAAGCAGGTTTTGATGTTTGCATAACTGCCAATGACCGTGCTTCTTACTTTTCTGACGAAGGAATAAAAAACAACATTGAAAATTTGCGTGAAAGCGGGCTCGTTGTTGCAGGAACGTCACTTGAAGGTGAAACGAATTATGTTGTTATGGAGATTAATGGCATTAAAATCGCAGTTCTTGCTTATACGGACAAGCTTGTTAATTATGACGAAGTTAACAAAGAACGTATTGCTACTATTGACTTTCATGATGTTGAAGGTACAATGGATAGGGTTGAAGCAGATGTAAGAGCCGTAAAAGAATTAGGTGCTGAAATTATAATTGCCTCAATGCATTGGGGGGAAGAAATGGCATCAAAAGTTACCGATGATCAGCGCGAACTTGCCGATAGAATGATGAAAAGCGGTGTTGATATAGTATACGGAACTTTATCCCATGTTTTTCAACCTGTAACATTTAAAAATATTCACGATAACTTTGGCGAAAGCAAAAATGTTCTCGTTGCATATTCTATGGGCAATTTCTTATCACAACCAACCGTTACCAGCGGTCAGAAAACCCAACAAAGCGGAATTTTGAACATTTATGTTGAGCGCGATAAAACGGGAAAAGCATATCTTTCCAGTGCTGAATGTATGCCGATATTCATTTATGCAAAAGCACTTGATAGCGTTGGCACTAACTATTCATATCATATTTTACCTGCTACTGAATTTGCTCTTGCAGAAACAAAGCCTGACATTTTCTTAAACGATACTGACTGGGAAAACTGTAAAACAGCATATAAGAACATGAAGAGCATCGTTGAGGAAAGTTCGGCAAACGGAACACCTCTTGGCTTAAAATAAATTAATTAGCCACCGTAAAAGGTGGCTTTTTTCGGGAGTATTTACATGAACGATCTTAAATATTTTGAATTGCACAAAAATTCTAAAAGAGAATATCTTGCAAAGGGTAAAAACTATATTACTTTTGATGAAAATTGGTCATTTGAAGATTCGGAATATGAAATTTTATACGCATTAGAAGATTTTAAAACATGTCTTAAAAAATCTTTTAACGTTGAACTTTCACTTTTGGGCAGTAAGAAAATCAGTTTTATTATTGAAAAAATGACAGAATCTTTCAAGATAACTGTTGAAGAAGATCGTGTTATTTTTAAAGCACCTGATGAATTTTTACTTGATCAGGCGATTTATTACGCTGAAGACGTTATGAAGCAATTCGGTGATGCTTCTTTAGAAAAGAAAGAGTATATTATTTCCCAAAAAATAAAAGATCGTTTTGCAACTTCTGCTCTTGAAAACGGAGTTTTTACCCAAGAATATATTAATATTCTTCTTCATTTTGGGTATAACGGAGTTATTTTCTTTAACCACGATGAAGTTTCGTTAGATCTTGTGCGCAAGTCAAAAATGAAAGCATTTCTTTATAATGACGATGCTTCATATAAAAATCTTTACGATGGAGTAATTTCGGAACAATCAGATATTATTCCGTTAAAAAAAGTTGAAAATAAACTTGAATTTATAAAAAAACTTGATTCTGACAAAACAATTATTCTTCCCTTTGATGAAAATCAAAGTATTGAACGTGACGGTGTTTATTTTAACACAAAAGCAGGCTCACTTGTTATGGCACAGCCTTCGGATGAGTTTTTAAAATGCTATGAAGAAGCAAAAAAACGTGGCATAAAAGTATGGGCTTTAAATTTTGCAAGTGGTCGAACAAATGAATTTGGCTCAGTTCCATATATTCCTGCCATGATGCAGTGGTTCATGCGTAACGTTTCTTTAAATGAACTGGAAATATCTGCAACTATTGAAAGTGAATTTTTTGGTTTTATTCCGTCAATAGTTGGTGAATTCACAAAGGCACAAAACTATATGCCTTGTGATGAAGGCGGAATTTGTATCCAAAAACTTGCATCAACTCATTTCGGTCCCGAAAATACCGAAAAAATCATAATGGTTTTCAAAAAAATTACCGATGGTGTAAATTATCTTATCTATAATTATGCAGATTATGAAGGACCTTTGCAGTTTGGTCCTGCATATCCATTGATAAACGGCAGACTTTATGAGTATGACTTTGATAAAAACGATATTACACTCGAAACTGACGTAAATCTTAAAGCGGCAGATTGCTTTAATAAAGCCGCAATGATATTAAGTCATATTGATAATGATGAAGCCAAAAATCTCATGTATATACTTAATTTTGCAGTAAATACTCTTGTTACCTGCGCCAATACAAAACGTTGGTACCGCAGAGTAGATGCTCTTGAAAAAACAGATACTGACTATAAAAAGAAGTTTTTATATGAGCAGATGCTTAAAATAGGTGAGCAGGAAATTAAAAATGCTTATGATACGGCAGAAATTCTCATAAACGCACCTTTTCTTGAGGGGAACAATACCGATGCACTTTGTACGGCAAATGCTTTGGATGCTAAAATCCGTCTTACCGAAAATGCTATAAATGAAATTCGTAAAAAAATATTATAAAACAGTAGTCTGTTTTTTAGTTTTGTGCTAAAATAAAGTAAACGTTCTATGGAGGCTTTTACTATGCTTGAATTACAACACGTTACTTATCGTGTAAAAGATGAAAATAATGTTGAAAAAGAAATTTTAAAGGATATTTCTGTTAAAATAAATGACCGTTTTGTAGCAGTTACAGGTCCTAACGGTGGCGGAAAAAGTACCTTGGCTAAAATAATTTCAGGTATTTATACGCCGACAAGCGGAAAAATTATTTTGGACGGCGAAGATATTACTGATCTTTCCATAACTGAAAGAGCGAAAAAAGGTATAAGCTTTGCGTTTCAGCAACCCGTTCGTTTTAAAGGAATAACCGTAAAAGATCTTATTTCACTTGCCGCAGGCAGAACCCTTAAAATTGCAGAAGCGTGCGATTACCTTTCTGAGGTTGGTTTGTGCGCAAGGGATTATATAAATCGCGAAGTGAATGCATCTCTTTCCGGCGGTGAACTTAAAAGAATCGAAATCGCCATGATCATTGCCCGAGGTACAAAATTTTCAGTTTTTGATGAACCTGAAGCAGGTATTGACCTTTGGTCTTTTAATAATCTTATTCAAGTTTTCCAAAACATGCACGAAAAAATTAACGGTACGATCTTGATTATTTCCCATCAAGAAAGAATTCTTGATATTGCAGATAAAATTCTTGTTGTCGCTGATGGCAGAATTGCCGATTTCGGTGTAAAGAAAGATATATTACCAAGTCTTTTGAGCGGCAAACAGATTGCCTGCAAAACACTTATCGATAAGCTTTAAGGAGTTTTTATGAATCAGATACAAAAAGACCTGCTTGAACAGATCGCAGGCATACATGAAGTTCCGCAAGGTGCCTATAACATTCGCATGAACGGTGAAGGCGCTGCAAGAAATACAACTGAAAACATTGATATCGTTACAAAAGAAGATAAACCGGGTATCGATATTATCATAAAGCCTAATACAAAAAATGAATCCGTTCATATTCCCGTAATTTTAAGTCAGACGGGACTTACTGATCTTGTATATAACGACTTTTTTATTGGCGAAAATGCTGACGTTACTATCGTAGCAGGTTGCGGTATCCATAATTCCGGTGATGAAAAAAGCCAACATGACGGAATTCATACCTTCCACGTGGGCAAAAATGCGAAAATCAGATATATTGAAAAGCATTATGGCGAAGGTGACGGTAACGGCAAAAACGTTATGAATCCCACTACAATAGTTTTTATTGATGAAAACGGCTATATGGAAATGGAAACCGTGCAAATTAAGGGAATTTCTTCAACAAAACGTGATACTAAGGCAACTTTGGAAAAAGGTGCAACACTTATTGTAAAAGAAAAACTTATGACTCATGGCAAACAGTATGCCGAAACTAACTTTGACGTTGAATTGAATGGTGAAGATTCATCAACTCATGTAGTTTCCCGTGCCGTTGCAAAGGATGAATCAAGGCAGTTGTTCCTATCTAACGTTAAAGGTAATAACCGCTCAAGCGGTCATACCGAATGTGATGCGATTATCATGGATAATGCGGTTGTAAAAGCAATTCCCGAAATTACTGCGGCGCATGTTGATGCAAGCCTTATTCATGAAGCGGCCATCGGTAAAATTGCAGGTGAGCAAATTATAAAACTTATGACTCTCGGCTTAACGGAAAAAGAGGCTGAGGAACAGATAATAAGCGGGTTCTTAAAATAATCGAGGATAATTATGAAACTTTTTGTATATTCATTCAGAAGTTTTGATGAAAAAAGTGTTTTTGATGAACTTAAAACTAAATATGATTTTGAGTATGATTTTACTCATGAATATCCAAGTGTTGAAAACGCACATCTTGCAAAAGGCTATGATGCAGTTTCGTTTACACCATGCACTTGTGATAAAAGTTTGATCGATGCGTTTCATAAAGTAGGCGTAAAGTATATTGCGGCAAGAAGTATTGGTTATAATCACATAGATATTGACTATGCAAAAAGCCTCGGAATGGGTGTTTGCCACGTTAATTATGAGCCTGATACCGTTGCTGATTATGCAGTCATGCTTATGCTTATGGGTGTAAGAAAGGCTGTACATATCATAAAGCGTGCTGAAATTCAGGATTTTTCATTAAAAGGAAAACTTGGCAAAGATCTTTGCGATTGCACAGTAGGTGTTATCGGAACGGGCAAGATAGGTGCAACGGTTATAAAAAGACTATCTGCTTTCGGATCAAAAATTCTTGCATTTGATCCCTATGTAAACCAATCTGTAAAAGATTTATGTACTTATGTTCCCTTAGATGAACTTTTGGAAAAAAGCGATATCATCACCATTCATGCTCTTGTTACTGAAGAGAATTATCATTTGTTAGATAAAGAAGCATTTGATAAGATGAAGGATGGGGTAATGATAATAAATACGGCAAGAGGACTTTTGATTGACACTGATGCATTGATTGATGCAATATCTTCGCAAAAAGTTGGATTTGCCGGTCTTGACGTTTTAGAAAATGAAGACGGACTTTATTACTATAACAGAATCGGTGATATAATTGATAATCCCCAGATGGCGCGTCTTAGAGCCTTTCCTAATGTGCTTTTAATGCCGCACACAGCATTTTATACAGAAAAAGTTGTGTATGCTATGGCCGAAAACGTAGTAAAAGGCGTTATAGATATGATTGAAGGGAATCCAAATCCTCTCATAAATTAAATCGATGATCTGTATCGAAAATACAGATCGTTTTTTTGTTCTTAAATCAATGAAATCGATTGACTAAATATGCAAAAAAGATTAATATTATATATATATTTTTATACAAGGAGTATAGTACAATGATCGCGGTAATTAAGCAAGGAACAGAACAAAAGCAAATTGATAATCTTATACAATGGCTTAACACACAAGGTGTTTCAACACATATTTCAAACGGTGAATATTCAACGGTATTGGGTCTTGTTGGTGATACTTCAAGAATTGATATTGAACTTTTGGAAAATCTTGAAATTGTTGAAACAGTTAAACGCATAAGTGAACCTTTTAAAAGTGCAAACCGTAAATTTCATCCAGATGATACGGTAATTGATGTAAATGGTTTTAAAATTGGCGGTGGTCATTTTGCGTATATTGCAGGTCCTTGCTCAGTTGAGTCGGAAGAACAGATTCTTGAAGTTGCTTTACGCGTAAAAAAAGCAGGCGCAAACTTCCTTCGCGGTGGCGCATTTAAGCCAAGAACTTCGCCTTATGATTTCCAGGGACTTCAGGCTACAGGTCTTGAACTTCTTAAACTTGCCAAAAAAGAAACCGGAATGCCTATTGTAACTGAAATTATGTCAACAAGGCATCTTCCTTTGTTTGAAGACGTTGATATTATTCAAGTTGGCGCAAGAAATATGCAGAACTTTGAACTTTTAAAAGAACTTGGTAAAACAAATAAACCCATTCTTTTAAAACGCGGTCTTGCAAATAATTTAAAAGAACTTCTAATGAGCGCCGAATATATCATGGCAGGCGGTAACGAAAAGATTATTCTTTGTGAGCGTGGTATCCGTACCTTTGAAACCTATACAAGAAATACTCTTGATGTTTCTGCAGTTCCTATGCTTCATGAACTTACACACCTTCCTGTTGTTGTTGACCCAAGTCATGCAAGCGGTATGGCGCGTCTTGTTAAACCTATGGCAATGTCTGCGGCGGCCGCAGGTTGTGATGGTCTTATGATCGAAGTTCATAACAATCCCCAAAAAGCACTTTGCGACGGTGCACAATCTCTTACACCTGATCAGTTTGATGACGTTACAAAGGCTGTTGAACGTGTTCGTGAGGCAACAAAATGATAGTTGGAATTGTTGGATTAGGTCTTATTGGCGGGTCTTTCGTAAAAGCCATAAAAGCATATACCGAGCATGAAGTTTATGCTTACGATATTAAAAACGATACTGTTGAGTTTGCCAAGTGTATGAATATTGTTGATGAAACACTTGATAAAAACAACGTAAATAAATGTGATTATATTTTAATTTCAGTTTATCCCGAAGCCGCTATAAATTGGCTTAAAGATAATCAAAAATTTCTGAAGAAAAATGCAATAGTGATTGACTGTTGCGGTGTAAAACAACACATTTGTCCTGAGTGTTTTAAAATTGCAGAAGAAAACGGGTTTACTTTTATTGGCGGACATCCTATGGCAGGATATCATAAGTCAGGATTCAAGTATGCAAAAGAAACACTTTACAAGGGCGCATCAATGATTCTTGTGCCTGAAAACGCCCGCAATATCGAACTTTTAGCAAACGTAACATCGTTCTTTAAAAGTCTTGGCTTTTCAAGTATTACTGTTACTGATGCCGAAACACACGATAAAAATATAGCCTTTACATCTCAGTTGGCTCATGTGGTTTCAAATGCCTATGTAAAAAGTCCTCGTGCAATGGTGCACAAAGGATTTTCGGCGGGAAGTTATAAAGATCTTACCCGTGTTGCATATCTTAATGAGGATATGTGGACAGAACTTTTTATGGATAACAAACAGTTTCTTAAAGAAGAGATCGATACTATAATTTCGGAACTTCAAAAATATAGTGATGCTATAAAAAATGATGATGCGTCTTCCCTTAAAGAACTGCTTAAAGAGGGAAGAGAGAGAAAGGAACTTATTGATAAGTGAAAATCGTTGAGATAAATACTTCAAATCCATACGACGTTCTTATTGGGCAAAATATTCTTAAAAATGCAGGAGCACTTGTAAAAGAAAAAGTCGGATTTTCAAGGATCTGTATAATAACTGACGATACTGTTGACTCATTTTATGGAAATAAAACCGTTGAAAGTTTTGAAAAAGCAGGGTTTGAGGTTGAAAAAATTGTAATTCCTCACGGCGAACAAAGCAAAAGTTGCGAAATTTTATTTAATATTGTAAACACTCTTGCAAAGATGCGATTTACAAGATCCGATATGCTCGTTGCCTTAGGCGGTGGTGTAGTAGGTGATCTTACGGGATTTTGTGCGGCAACTTATATGCGTGGCATACGATTTATTCAGATTCCCACAACGTTACTTGCTGCGGTGGATTCTTCTGTTGGCGGAAAAACCGCAGTAGATCTTCCTGCAGGCAAAAATCTGTTTGGTGCATTTTGGCAACCGTCACTTGTTATTTGCGATACAGATACTCTTGATACTTTAACAGATGAAACCTATGCTGATGGTACTGCTGAAATTATTAAGTATGGCATGATCTACGATAGAGATCTTTTTGATAAAGTTAAGTCCGGTAAATGGGACAGAGTTGAAGTAATTTCACGTTGCGTTGAAATTAAGCGTGACGTAGTAAATGAAGATGAGTTTGAAAAAGGATTAAGGCAGATTTTAAATTACGGTCACACTTTCGGTCACGGTGTTGAAGCATTAAGCGATTTTACCATAACTCACGGCTCGTGTGTTGCTATCGGAATGTGCATGGTTACGAGAGCTTTAGTGAAAAAAGATGAAATTAATGCTTCGGTTTATAAAGAACTTGAAAAATCTTTAAAAGCAAATAAATTACCCGTTTCTTGCACATTTGATGCTGAAAGCATTTTTCAGATGGTTACCGCAGATAAAAAACGTAGCGGTAACACTATCAATTTAATAGTTGTTAAAGAAATAGGAAAATATGAAATTCAGAAAGTAGAACTTGATAAGATAAAAGAACTTATCAGTTTAGGTTTATAATGCAGAATATTGTAGAAAAAGGCATACGTTACGGTGAGGTTAGAGCAATTTCATCAAAATCACATGTACACAGATTGCTCATTTGCGCCTCCCTTGCCAATGAAAAAACAAAAATAACCGACGTTACGTTTTCTAAAGATATTTATGCCACTATAGGTTGTTTAAACGGCTATCTTGCCGATATAAGCATTTTAGGTGATGAAATAATCGTTTCACCTTATGATAAACCTAAAAAGGGCAAAATTCTTGATTTGAACGAAAGTGGTTCAACTTATAGATTTCTTGTTCCCGTTGCTTGTGCAAAAGGTGGAGACGTTTCTTTTACGGGTGCAAAACGTCTTGCAGAAAGACCTTTATCGCCATTATATGAACTTCTTGTTGAACATGGCATAGAACTATCGGAAAAAGGTGTTTTTCCTTTAAAATGCTCAGGTGAATTAAACTTTGGCGAATTTGAAATTTCGGGAGAAGTAAGTTCTCAGTTTATAAGCGGTCTTATTTTTGCTTTACCATTATTAAAAGGTGACAGTGTAATTTCAGTTACTGGCAAAATGGAATCTTATCCCTACATAAGAATGACCCTTGATGCAGTAAGAAGTTTTGGAATAGAAGTCAAAGAAGAAGGGCAGAAGTTCTTTATTAAGGGCAATCAAAAATATAAAAGTCCCCAAACTATTACCGCTGAGGGAGATTGGTCCAATGCTGCATTTTTTGCATGTGTAGGCGCGCTTTCGCAAAAAGGCATAAAGATTACAAATGTCAATACATCGTCACTTCAGGGTGATATGGAAATAATAAATATTTTAAAAAGTATGGGTGCCGAAGCAGAATTTTTCGAAGATAACGTCTTTATTAAAGGCGGGAATTTGTTTGGAACTGAAATTGATGCTTCGCAAATTCCCGATCTTGTTCCCGTGCTTGCAACAGTTAGTTGTGGTGCAAAAGGTGAAACGATAATTTTTAATGCACAAAGACTTCGATTAAAAGAAAGCGACAGAATAGAAAGCGTTTATCAGATGCTTAAAAATTTAGGTGCAGATCTTGATAAGACCGATGACGGTTTTGTAATACGCGGTAATGGATCGCTTTTAGGCGGAACGGTTGACAGTTTTAATGATCACAGAATAGTAATGTCCGCATCGGTTGCATCTTGCATTTCAAAAGATAAAGTTATTATAAATAATTTCGAAGCAGTTCAAAAATCATATCCTGGATTTTTTGATGATTTCAACAGTTTATTTTTGGAGGAAAAGTTATGAAAATTGAAGAATTAAGAGAAAAAATTGATAGTATTGACAGTCAACTTGTTGATCTTTTAAAAGAAAGACTGGGCGTTGCGGCATCTATTGCGGAGTATAAAAGAGCAAACGATCTTCCCGTTCTTGATAAAAGCCGTGAACGTGAACTTTTAAACAAAGTTTCACAAAAGGCTGGCGAAGAATTTGACAGCGAAACAAGAATATTTTTTAATGACCTTATGGGCATAAGCCGTGCTTATCAAAGTAAACTTTTAGGTGTTAAAAGTTCTTATAGTGAAAAAATTGATGATGCTATAACTTCAACTGAAAAAATATTCCCTGAAAGTGCGATGGTTGCGTGTCAGGGTGTTGAGGGTGCATATTCTCAGCAAGCTTGCGAAAAACTTTTCCCCAATCCTACAATCGTTTTCTTAAATACATGGGAAGGTGTTTTTCATGCTGTTGAAAGTGGTTTCTGCCGTTACGGTATTTTACCTCTTGAAAACAGTAATGCAGGTTCGGTAAACAGAATTTACGATCTTCTTTCCGAATATAATTTCAGTATCGTGCGCAGTACAAGAATCCATGTAAATCATAGTGTTCTTGTCAAAAAAGGCACAAAACTTGAAGATATTAAGGATATTTATTCTCATGAGCAGGCAATAAACCAGTGCAGTGAATTTTTAGCAACACTTAAAAATGTAAAAATCCACGTTTGTGAAAATACTGCAATGGCGGCAAAGTTTGTTCAAGAGTCTGACAGAAATGACGTCGCTGCACTTTCTTCAAAAAAATGTGCTGAACTTTATAATCTTTCTGTTATTAAAGAAGCCGTTCAGAATGATGGTAACAACTATACCAGATTCATCTGTATCAGTAAAAAACTTGAAATCTATCCCGGCGCAACAAAGACCAGCCTTATGATCGTTGCACCTCATAAGCCCGGTGCGCTTTATAACATTCTTTCTAAATTTAATAGCCTTGGCGTAAACGTTATTAAACTTGAAAGCCGTCCCATTCCGGGCAGTGATTTTGAATTTATGTTCTATTTTGATATTGATGTATCTGTATATTCACCTAAATTCCAGGTGCTTTTAGGTCAGCTTGAAAGCGAGGCTGAGCAGTTCCAATACCTTGGAAGTTATACAGAGGTAATTTAATATGACTCCGATTTATGGGCTTTTGGGCGGAAGACTGAAACACAGTCTTTCACCTCAAATTCATAAATATCTTTGCGGTTATGATTACTCTCTTTTTGAGATGACAGAAGAAGATGTTGAAAATTTTATAAAAAAGGCAGATTTTACTGCAATAAACGTAACTATTCCGTATAAAAAAACTGTTATGCCGTATTTAACAAGAATAGATGATATGGCAAGAAAGATCGGAAGCGTAAACACTATAAAAAAAGAAAAAGACGGAACTCTTTCAGGATATAACACAGATTATTTCGGATTTTCTTATTTACTTAAAAGTAATAATATATCTGTTAAAGATAAAAAGTGTCTTATTCTTGGAAGCGGAGGATCTGCCGTTACCGTAAATGCAGTTTTGACCGATCTTGGCGCAAAAAGTATTTTTGTAATTTCAAGAAGCGGTAAAGATAATTACGAAAACATATCAAAGCATCACGATGCGGAAGTTATCGTAAATACAACGCCTGTCGGAATGTACCCCAAAAACCTTGAAGCACCTATAAATCTATTTGATTTTAAAAAATGCGAATCGGTTGTAGATATTATCTATAATCCGTTAAAAACAAAACTTTTGCTTGATGCTGAAAGACTGAATATAAAAAACTCTAACGGACTTTCAATGCTTGTTGCTCAGGCAAAAATGGCGGCAGAGATCTTTATTGATAAAAAGATAGAAGATTCTGAAATTGAGCGTGTTCTGGCGCAAATGGAAAAAGATGCACAAAATATTATTCTTATTGGGATGCCCGGTTGCGGAAAGAGTACTTTGGCGAAAATTTTAAGTGAAAAATTAAATCGTCAAGAAATTGATACAGATATTTTAATTGAAGAATATGCGCAAAAAACTATTCCTGAAATTTTTGAAGAAGATGGGGAAGATGTTTTTAGAAAAATCGAAACAAATGTGGCTTGTGATGTTGGAAAAAAATTATCTCAGGTGATTGCAACGGGGGGAGGAATAGTTAAAAAACAAGAAAATTACGATCGCTTAAGACAAAACGGCTTTATAGTGTTCCTTGAAAGGAATGTTGAAGAACTTGTGATGGAAGGTAGACCACTTTCAACAAGTATTGACCGCTTAAAAGAAATGTATAAAGAAAGACTGCCTTTATATCGTTCTTTGGCTGACTTCATCATTAAAGTTGAAAATACACCGAAAAATACAGCAGATGAGATATTGAAAAAATTTATAGGAGAATATGATGAAAAACGTTAAAAAACTTGTTCTTTCAGGACTTTTTGCAGCATTAACTTGTGTTGCAACGATAATTATTCAGGTTTCTCTGCCCGGTGGCGGATATTTTAATTTAGGTGATTGTGTTGTATTAACTGCAGGCGTCGTTTTAGGTCCCGTATTTGGTTTTTTTGCATCGGCAATAGGTGCGTGCTTTGCAGATATTTTCTCAGGCTTTGCTTTATATGCGCCTGCAACTTTTATTATAAAAGGACTCATGGCGCTTACGATTGCTTTGTTTTATAATAAAACAAAAAAATTGTCGTTTGCCTTTTTAGGTGCATTAGTTGCAGAAGCAATAATGGTACTTGGATATTTTTTGTTTGAATTTTTAATTTCTTTCAACGTTGGCACGGCAATTTTAGGTGTTCCCGGGAATTTGATCCAGGGTTTAGCAGGTATTGTTTCTTCCATGGCGCTTATCACGTTAATAACGAAAAATAAAGTTATAAAAAAATTCTTATTTGAATAGAAAATTTTTTCAAAATATTTGACAGATACAACGTCTTATATTATAATATTTTCCATAAAAAGTTAAACTTTTTAAATTATTTGAAAGAAGGAAATTTATATGAGTTTCAAAAATCCTTATCTTCAGGAATTGATGGAAACAGTTATTAAGCGTAATGCTAATGAACCTGAATTCCACCAGGCAGTACGCGAGGTTCTTGAATCACTTGAGCCCGTAGTAGAACAGAGCCCCGAATACATCACAAGCGGCGTTTTAGAGAGAATGGTTGAGCCCGAAAGAATCATTAAGTTCAGAGTTCCCTGGGTTGATGATAACGGCAAGGTTCAGGTAAACCGCGGTTACAGAATTCAGTTTAACTCTGCAATCGGTCCTTATAAGGGCGGTTTAAGATTCCATCCTACAGTAAACGAGAGCATTATTAAGTTCCTTGGCTTTGAACAGACTTTCAAAAACTCCCTTACAACACTTCCTATGGGCGGTGGCAAGGGCGGTGCTGACTTTGATCCCAACGGCAAGTCCGATGGTGAAGTTATGCGCTTCTGCCAGAGCTTTATGACAGAACTTGTTAAATATATCGGCCCCGATACTGACGTTCCTGCAGGTGATATCGGTGTTGGCGCAAGAGAGATCGGTTATCTTTTCGGTCAGTATAAGAGAATTCAGAATGAGTTTACAGGTGTTTTAACAGGTAAGGGCCGTCCTTACGGCGGTTCACTTATCCGTCCTGAAGCAACAGGCTTCGGTGCAGTTTATTACACAGCAGAAATGCTTAAGTGGCTCGGCGAAGATATTAAGGGTAAGACCTTTGCTATCTCTGGCTTCGGTAACGTTGCATGGGGTACAGTTAAGAAGATCAATGAACTTGGCGGTAAGGTTGTTACCATTTCAGGTCCTGACGGATATATCTACGATAAAGACGGCGTTTCAACAGACGAAAAGATCGACTTTATGCTTGAAATGCGTGCTTCATGCCGTAACAGAGTTGAAGATTATGCTGATAAGTTCGGCGTTCCTTTCTTCAAAGGTCAGAAGCCTTGGGGTGAAAAGGTTGAGGTTGTTATGCCTTGCGCAACTCAGAACGAAGTTAACCTTGAAGATGCCAAGAAGATGGTTGCAAACGGCTTAAAGTACTATGTAGAAGTTTCCAATATGCCCACAACTGCAGATGCAGTAGCATATCTTAAGGAAAATAACGTTGTTATCGCTCCTTCAAAGGCAGTTAACGCCGGCGGTGTTTCAGTTTCAGGCTTAGAGATGAGCCAGAACTCAATGCGTTACAGCTGGAGTGCTGAAGAAGTTGATGCAAAACTTCATGATATTATGAAGAACATCTTCGAAAGCTCCGTTGCAGCTGCAAAGCAGTACGGTATGGAAGGCGATCTTATTGCAGGTGCAAACATTGCAGGCTTCAAGAAGGTTGCTGACGCTATGCTTGCTCAGGGTGTAGTTTGATTTTAATCCAAAAAATACTAAAGGGATGAGTTTTGCTCATCCCTTATTTTTGATATAAAGAAAAACCACGCGA
>JAZULU010000118.1:0-18117 GCA_045603265.1 Clostridia bacterium | reverse complement strand
GCTCGGTTACTTACGCTTTTGTAAGCGCCCTCGCGATTAACCGCTTGCGCCCCTGATTTTCAAGTTTTTTCGCACTCTGTAGGTTGGTGGTTAATTATTGCACGAAAAAATCTTGAAACTGCACGTTACAATCGATATAATCGCTCGGTTACTTACGCTTTTGTAAGCGCCCTCGCGATTAACCGCTTGCGCCCCTGATTTTCAAGTTTTTTCGCACTCTGTAGGTTGATGGTTAATTATTGCGCGAAAAAATCTTGAAACTGCGGGTTACAATCGATATAATCGCTCGGTTACTTACGCTTTTGTAAGCACCCTTGCGATTAACCGCTTGCGCCTCTGATTTTCAAGTTTTTTCGCACTCTGTAGGTTGGTGGTTAATTATTGCACGAAAAAATCTTGAAACTGCGGGTTACAGTCGATATAATCGCGGATATGATAGGTTAATTACGCTTCCGCAACCTCATTCGCTTTTATTCTTGTGTCTTTGCAAAAATATTTAGATATATATATAATATGAATTCATTATATAATGCGATCACAATTCAATAATATCATCAATGAGATTCTCCCTAAATTTGAACTCAAAAGAACAGTAGTGGAAATTGCATGGATCAACCATGTAACGGAGGGCGACGGCATTGTTGGCTTGCGTTGAAAGATATCGGCAATAATCTGTTTGGTCGAAAACACCTAAAAATTCCTTTATGCTGTTTATGCCCATTTGTTCTTTTAGCTGGGGCGTAATAAAATCCGAAACGTCAACATCAAGGCGCAACGACTGGCAGAAGCAGCGAAGGCGGTCAAATGTGGTATTACAATCAGCCTTGATGATTTTTGTGGAAAGCAATTTTTTGTCAAAAATCTGTTCGATAGTAAAAAAATCCATATCACCGGGAGTGAAGCGAACGGTAAGAATGTTTTTTGAAACATGGAAATCAACACAATTATTTCTTTTAAAAACTTCTTCCATATTGCGGTTGATCACCGTAACGGTTTTATTTTGAATTAAAACAACATGATCGCCGGATAGTAATTGATAGTCACTTGCGATTTCGGGGAAATAACTAAAACCGTTTTGCTTTTCCATAACAAAGTATCCGCCACAAAGACCAACGGTGTTTTCCCGCCAAAGATCTTGTTTTAGAATAATGGGGGGAGGAAGAGGGGAGTCCTTTTCAAAAACAAAAAATAATTCAAAAATATCCTCACTCCACTTGCACAGCCTTCCTGAGCAAGGCAAAAGTTTTCCGTTTGCTATAAAATAATTGAGTTGTTTATATGTGCTGTCGGCAGGAATAGCACAGAAAAGTGTTTCGGAGGATGGGAAAGGTATAGTGATCTCACAATCGTGATCTATTTTGCCTATAAAATTACCGTTTAGAGTAATAAATGCTAAAAAATCTGCCTTTAATGTAAGTGTTGCCATAATACTCCTTATAGTGAATTGGGTGCATAAAAGCCTTTAAATACTATATATTGGGGGTCTATAATTAAGTGTATGCGGTGTGTTTTTAAAAAAGTTATTATTTACAAAAAGTTCACAAATTAATGGCAAAAAACAGTTGCATAAAAATAGTTTTTGCCATATAATAACGGCGTTGTCCTGTGCGGTGGGACAACTGCGCATGTTTTTGCGTAAATGGTATGAAGCGGAAGGTTGCTGCTCCTATAATGCAGGTAATTTCCGTGGACAATTGTCCGACAATCGGACGAATGGCCGGATACACACCGCTGCTTTTAAAAATAAAAAAGCGGCACACACGGTACAGTGTATTTGAGCTGAAAATAAGGAGGTATATAAATGGCATCGCAGAAAATCAGAATCAAGTTAAAGGCTTATGATCACAATCTTATTGATCAGTCAGCCGAAAAGATCGTTGACACAGCGATCAAGACCGGAGCCACAGTAAGTGGTCCCATTCCCCTTCCCACCGAGAAAGAAGTTATTACTATTCTCCGTGCTCCTCATAAATATAAGGATAGCCGTGAACAGTTTGAACTTCGTACTCACAAACGTCTTATAGACATTTACAATGCCGGTCCCAAAACAGTAGATGCACTTATGAAGTTGGATCTTGCTGCCGGTGTTGACATCAACATTAAACTGTAAGGAGGATGAACGATGATGACAAAAGGTATTTTGGGTAAGAAAGTCGGCATGACGCAGATTTTCGCACAAGACGGTACAGTAGTTCCTGTAACAGTCGTTCAGGCCGGCCCCTGTAACGTAGTACAGGTTAAAACACAGGAAAAAGACGGCTATGAAGCTGTTAAAGTGGGCTTTGGCGACATTAAGGAACAGAACGTAAACAAGCCTAACAAAGGCCAGTTCGTAAAAGCAAATGTTCCCGTAGCACGTTTTATGCGTGAGTTCAAGTTTGATAATGCTGCTGATTATAAGGCAGGCGACGTTATCAACTGTGACATTTTCGCTGAAGGCGACAAAGTTGACGTTACTGCTAAGACAAAGGGTCACGGCTTCAGTGGTGTTATCCAGAGATGGAATCAGCACACAGGTCCTATGTCCCACGGTTCAGGCGCACACAGAGTTGTTGGTTCAATGGGCGCAAGCTCATCACCCAGCCACGTTTTCAAGAACAAGCACATGCCCGGTCAGTGGGGTAATGAGCAGGTAACAATTCAGAATCTTGAAATCGTTCGTGTTGATACCGAAAGAGGCGTACTTCTTATCAAGGGCGCAGTTCCCGGTGCAGCAGGCGCACTGCTTACCATTAAGCAGTCTGTCAAGAGTAAATAAGGAGGTAAGCAGCAATGCCAAGAGTAAATGTATATAACATTGAAGGCGAAAAGGTTTCAACTGTAACTTTAAAGAAAGAAATCTTCGAAGTTGAAGTTAATACCAGCGTTCTTCATACAGTAGTTCGTGCTCAGCTTGCAAACAAGCGTCAGGGCACAAAGGGCACCCTCACCCGTACCGAGGTTGCCGGCGGTGGCAAGAAGCCTTTCCGTCAGAAGGGTACAGGTCGTTCCCGTCAGGGTTCAAGCCGTTCACCCCAGTACTATAAGGGTGGCGTTGTATTTGCTCCCAAGTCAAGAGACTTCTCAATCACCGTTCCCAAGAAGGTTAAGAGACTTGCTCTTAAAGGCGCACTTACAAGCAAGGTTAATGACAAGGATATCATCATTCTTGATGCCCTTGAAATTGAAGCAAAGACAAAAGCAATGGTTAAAGTTCTTGCAAACCTTAAGGTTGAAGGCAAGGCTTATATCGTAAACGAAGAGCCTACAGCAAACGTTGAAAGAGCTGCAGCTAACATCCCCGGAGTTAAGACCGGCCTTGTTAACACCCTCAACGTAGTTGATATTCTCAACCACGACAAGCTCATTCTTACAAAGGCTGCTCTTAAAAAGCTTGAGGAGGTATATGCATAATGTTTAACGAAGATATCATTATCAAACCCGTTCTCACAGAAAAGAGCTATGACATGATGGCTGATAAGCGTTATGTGTTTGAAGTAGCACCTAAGGCAACAAAAACCCAGATCAAAACCGCTGTTGAAGAGATCTTCGGCGTGCAGGTTGAAAAGGTAAACACAGTTGTTACTCAGGGCAAGATCAAGCGCATGGGCAGATATGAGGGCAGAACCTCAACAGTTAAGAAAGCTTACGTTATCCTTAAGAAGGATTCCAAAGCTATCGAGTTCTTTGAGAACATGGCTTAATTGCTTAAAAACAGATTTAATTATACTTCGGGTCGCATAACAGCAGCCAAGGCACCCGCAAGTGATAAAATTCATGCTGCTGAGAAATGGAGAAATTTCAATGGGTATCAGAAAGTATAAACCGACCTCCCCTGCAAGACGTTTTATGTCGGTTTCAACCTTTGAAGAAATTACAAAAACCACTCCTGAACGTTCATTGCTTGATAAGGTTTCAAAGAGTGGCGGTAGAAACAATGCAGGTAGAATGACAGTTCGTCATCATGGCGGCGGAAACACAAGAAAATACAGAATTATCGATTTCAAGCGTAATAAGGACGATGTTCAGGCACGCGTTGCATCAATCGAGTACGATCCTAACCGTACCGCAAACATCGCACTTCTTAACTACGCTGACGGTGAAAAGCGCTACATCTTAGCTCCTTTAGGACTTAACGTGGGCGACACCATTCTTTCAGGCGAAGGCGCTGACATTAAGCCCGGTAACGCTCTTAAGATTAAGAATATCCCCGTTGGTACTCTTATTCACAACATTGAGCTTATGCCCGGCAAAGGCGGTCAGCTTGTTCGTGCAGCAGGTAACGCAGCACAGCTTATGTCAAAGGAAGATAAGTATGCTCAGGTACGTCTTCCCTCCGGCGAAGTTCGTTACATCCTTCTTGAGTGCAAGGCAACTATCGGTCAGGTAGGCAACCTTGATCATGAAAACGTATCTATCGGTAAGGCCGGTAGAAAGCGTCACATGGGTATCAGACCCACCGTTCGCGGTGTTGTTATGAACCCCTGCGATCACCCCCATGGTGGTGGTGAAGGCAAATCCCCTGTTGGCCGTCCCGGCCCCGTTACTCCTTGGGGTAAGCCTGCACTTGGTTACAAGACTCGTGCTAAGAAGAACAAATCAGACAAATATATCGTAATACGCCGCAACGGCTAATAAATCGGAAGGAGGCTCATTATGAGCAGGTCAGTTAAAAAAGGACCTTTTATAAGCGCAAAGCTTCTTAAAAAGGTTGAAGAAATGAATGCTTCCGGGGATAAGAAGGTTATCAAGACTTGGTCAAGATCATCCACGATCTTCCCCCAGATGGTAAGCCATACAATAGCCGTTCATGACGGCAGAAAGCATGTTCCTGTTTATATCACAGAAGATATGGTAGGACATAAGTTAGGTGAATTTGCACCTACAAGAACATTTAGAGGTCACTCGGGTTCCGAGAAGTCCTCAGGAAGGTAATAGGAGGTTAGCGGCATGGCAACAAGAATGAGAGAAAAAGCGGCAAATCGTAAAGAAAACCGCGACAGAAGACCAAAAGCTATTGCAAAGTACATCCGTATCTCTTCCCGTAAGGTTCGTATCGTTATTGATCTTATCCGCGGTAAGCAGGTTGACGAGGCACTTGCTATCCTTCAGTTCACTCCTAAGGCAGCATCCCCCGTTGTTGAAAAGGTTCTTGCATCAGCAATAGCCAATGCGGAGAACAACCCTCCGTACCTTAACAGAGATAACCTTTACGTTGCTGAGGTTTATGCTAACCAGGGTCCCACCCTTAAGCGTTTCAGACCTCGTGCAAAGGGCAGCGCAGCACCTATCTTAAAGCGTTCAAGCCACATTACGGTTATCCTTGACGAGAAGAAGGAGGAGAATTAATCATGGGACAGAAAGTTAATCCTCATGGCCTTAGAGTAGGCGTTATCAAAAATTGGGATTCCCGTTGGGTAACCAATAAGGATATGGCAGCTAATATTGCAGAGGATAACAAGCTCCGCACTTATTTAAAGGCAAAGCTTGCAACCTTCAGCGTATCCAAAATTGAAATCGAGCGTAAGAGCAACGCTGTTACACTTTTCATCTTCACTGCAAAGCCCGGTGCACTTATCGGTAAGGGCGGCGAAGGCATCAACGTATTAAAGGCTGATGTTGAAAAGTTCATCGGCAAGAAAGTAAACGTTAATATCATGGAGATCAAAAAGCCTGATATGGACGCACAGCTTGTTGCAGAATCAATCGCTCAGCAGCTTGAAAAGCGTGTATCTTTCCGCCGTGCTATGAAGCAGTCAATGCAGAGAGTTACCCGTGCAGGCGCAAAAGGTATCAAGATTTTAGTTTCAGGCCGTCTTGGCGGTGCAGAAATTGCACGTAGCGAAGGCTATCATGAAGGCAGCATCCCGCTTCAGACACTTCGTGCTGATATTGACTATGGTTTTGCTGAGGCAGCAACAACCTATGGCCGTATCGGTGTTAAGGTTTGGGTTTACAAGGGAGAAGTTCTTGCAAAGAAGGCTGCTAAAGCAGAAGGAGGCAAGTAATCATGTTAATGCCCAAAAGAGTAAAAAGAAGAAGAGTTTTCCGTGGCAGAATGAAGGGTACTGCACAGCGTGGTAACTTCATCGCTTACGGTGATTACGGTCTTGTGGCTACTGAACCCGGTTGGATCAAGAGCGCACAGATCGAAGCAGCCCGTATCGCTATGACAAGATACATTAAGCGTAGCGGTCAGGTTTGGATTAAGATTTTCCCCGATAAGCCCGTAACAGCTAAGCCCGCTGAAACCCGAATGGGTTCAGGTAAGGGTTCACCTGAATACTGGGTAGCAGTAGTTAAGCCCGGTCGCGTTCTCTTTGAGATGAACGGTGTTGATGAGGCTACTGCACGAGAGGCTCTGCGTCTTGCAAGCCACAAGCTTCCCATTAAAGTTAAATTCGTAAAAAGGGAAGATTACAATAAAGAACAGGACGGTGAAGTTTGATGAAACCGAGTAAGCTTCGTGAAATGAATGCTGAAGAGCTTAATAAGAAGCTTTCAGAGCTCAAGAGAGAGCTTTTAAACCTCAGATTTCAAAATGCCACCGGTCAGCTTACTAACCTGAAGCAGATTGATGCCTGCAAAAAGGACATCGCAAGGGTTATGACCATACTCAGAGAATTAGAGATTAAGGGCTAAGGAGGTTGAGGACTGTGGAAAGAAATTTTCGTAAACAGAGAGTAGGTACAGTTATCAGCGATAAAATGGATAAGACAATCGTTGTTGCAGTTAAGACAAAGGTTCTTCATCCTCTTTATGGCAAAACTGTAAACCGTACAACAAAGTTCAAGGCTCATGACGAGAACAATGAATGTGGAATCGGTGATACCGTTCGCATTATGGAAACAAGACCGTTGAGCAAAGATAAAAGATGGAGATTGGTTGAAATAGTTGAAAAGGCAAAATAAGCTTTTTAGGACTATTTTACCGGAAAGGGGTAAATTATGATACAACCTCAAACAAGATTGAAGGTTGCCGACAATACCGGCGCAAAAGAAATTATGTGCATAAGAGTTCTTGGTGGCTCTTTCAGAAGATACGGCAGCGTTGGAGATACCATCGTTGCATCAGTTAAGACAGCTGCGCCCGGCGGCGTAGTTAAGAAGGGTGATGTTGTTAAGGCAGTTATCGTTCGTACAACAAAACCCACCCGTCGTGCAGACGGTTCCTATATCCGTTTTGATGATAACGCTGCAGTTATTATCAATGATCAAAAGCTTCCCCGTGGTACCCGTGTTTTCGGACCCATCGCAAGAGAGCTTCGTGAAAGAGACTTCATGAAGATCATCTCCCTTGCACCGGAAGTTCTGTAAGGAGGACATACACAATGAATATTAAAAAAGGTGATTCCGTTGTTGTAATCAGCGGTGAAAGCAAAGATCTTGGCAATGCCAAGAAAGTTCTTCGTGCTATGCCCAAAGAAAACAAGCTTATTGTTGAGGGTGTTAATATGATCATCCGTCATACTAAACCCAAGAAAATGGGCGAAGCAGGTGGCCGTATCGAAAAAGAAGCTCCTATCGATGCTTCAAACGTTATGTTATACTGCCCCAACTGCAAAAAAGGTGTTCGCGTTGGCTACGAAGTAGTTGATGGTAAGAAGACCCGCATTTGCAAAGATTGCAAGAAGGCAATTCAGTAATAGGGAGGAGAGATACTATGGCCAGATTAAAGGATAAATATTTAAATGAAGTAGTTCCCGCAATGGTTAAGAAGTTTGGTTATACAAACATCATGCAGGTTCCCAAAATCGAGAAAGTTGTTGTAAACGCAGGTCTCGGTGACGTTAAGGACGATGCAAAGAAATTCCAGGCTGTTGTTGAGGAAATCGCACTCATTACAGGTCAGGCACCTATCGTAACAAAGGCTAAAAAGTCCGTTGCTAACTTCAAGGTTCGTGAGGGAATGAACATCGGCGCAAAGGTTACACTTCGCGGCGAAAGAATGTATGAATTCGTTGACAAGCTTTTGAACATAGCACTTCCCCGTGTTCGTGACTTCCACGGCGTATCTGCAAACGCATTCGATGGCAGAGGTAACTATGCCCTTGGTATCAAGGAACAGCTTATCTTCCCCGAAATCGAATATGATAAGATCGACAAGGTAAGAGGTATGGACGTTATATTTGTTACTACAGCAAACACTGATGAGGAAGCTCGTGAGCTTTTAGGTCTTATGGGCATGCCTTACGCAAACTGAGAGAGGGAGGATCAAGAAAATGGCAAAGAAAGCAATGATCAATAAGCAGCAGAAGCCTCAGAAGTATTCCACCCGTGAGTACACAAGATGCAGCATTTGCGGCCGCCCTCATGCAGTTCTTTCAAAATACGGCATCTGCCGTATCTGCTTCAGAGAGTTGGCTTATAAGGGCCAGATTCCCGGCGTTAAAAAAGCAAGTTGGTAAGTAACAAATATATTGGAAAAGGAGGATACCAATCATGGTTTTAACAGATCCTATTGCTGATATGCTCACCAGAATTCGCAATGCGATGGTAGCACGTCACACAACAGTAGATATTCCTAAGTCAAACGTAAAGCAGGCAATCGCTCAGCTTCTTCTTGACGAAGGTTACATTAAAGGCGTTGAAATTATCGACGCTGTTCCTCAGGGAACAATCCGTGTTACACTTAAATACGGTGCAAACAAGGAAAGAATCATCTCAGGCTTAAAGAGAATTTCTAAGCCCGGCTTGAGAGTATATGCTCGTGCAGAAGAACTTCCCAGAGTTTTGGGTGGTATGGGTATCGCTATTATATCCACTTCAAAGGGCATCATGACAGATAAGCAGGCTCGCGCACTTAACATCGGCGGCGAAGTTTTAGCTTACGTATGGTAATCAGGAGGAAAATAATATGTCAAGAATAGGTAAACATCCCGTAGCTATTCCCGCCGGCGTAACAGTTTCTGTGGCTGACGGCAACGTAGTTACTGTAAAAGGCGCAAAAGCCACATTAACACAGCAACTGTCCAAGGACATGATTATTAAGGTTGAAGGCAACGAAGTTATCGTTGACCGTCCCTCCGATGAGAAAGAGCATCGTGCTCTTCATGGCCTTACAAGAACACTTATTAACAACATGGTTATCGGTGTTTCAGAAGGCTTCTCAAAGAGCCTTACAATCATCGGTACAGGTTACCGTGCTTCCTTAAGCGGCAAGAAACTCGTTCTCAACATGGGTTATTCACATCCCGTTGAGATGGACGCACCTGAAGGAATTACCATTGAAGTTCCTTCACAGACTCAGATCATTGTTCGCGGTGCTGATAAGCAGGTTGTTGGTCAGTTCGCAGCAGAGATCCGTTCCGTAAGAGAACCCGAACCCTATCATGGCAAGGGCATTCGTTATGAAGGCGAATACGTTGCTATGAAAGAGGGTAAAGCCGGTAAGAAGTAATTGAAAGGAGCATTAGCATTATGATAAAGAAAATCGACAAAAACGCTAACCGTCTTGCAAGACACGCCCGTGTTCGTAAGAAGATCAGCGGAACATCAGATTGTCCCAGATTAGACGTATATCGCAGCAACAGTCATATCTATGCTCAGGTTATCGATGATACAACCGGCAATACGCTTGCTGCTGCTTCCACAATCGAAGCAGAAGTTCAGAAGGCTGTTGAAGAAATGACAAAGACAGACGCCGCTAAAACAGTTGGTAAACTCGTTGCTGAGCGCGCTCAGGCAAAAGGAATTAAAACTGTTGTATTTGACAGAGGCGGCTACCTCTACACCGGCCGTGTACAGGCATTGGCAGATGCTGCCCGTGAAGCCGGTCTGGAATTTTAATGGAGGTAAAAAGCGATGAGTAAGAGAATTGATCCCAAAACACTTGATTTAAAAGACAAGTTAGTTGCAGTAAACCGTGTTGCTAAAACCGTTAAAGGTGGCCGTAACATGCGTCTTGCAGCACTTGTAGTTGTTGGTGACGGCAACGGTCATGTAGGCGTAGGCCAGGGCAAGGCTGTTGAAGTTCCCGAAGCAATCCGTAAGGCAACAGAGGATGCTAAAAAGAATCTTATTACAGTTTCCCTTAAGGGAACAACCATTCCCCACGCAGTAGTTGGTAAATTCGGCCGTGGCCAGGTTCTTCTTATGCCTGCACCCGAAGGTACCGGTGTTATCGCCGGCGGTCCCGTGCGTGACGTATTGGAGATGGTTGGTGTACATGATATTCTTACAAAGAGCCAGGGTTCAAACAACCCCGCTAACTGCGTAAAAGCTACCCTCGCAGGTCTTGCTTCCTTGAAAACTGCTGAAGAGATCGCAGAAATGCGTGGCAAGTCAGTTGACGAGATCATGGGCTAAGGAGGATTTTTACAATGTTAAAGATTACATTAACTAAGAGTACGATCGGATGCAAAAAAGATCAGATCGCTACAGTTCAGGCTCTTGGCCTTAAAAAATTACATTCAACAGTTACTCAGGCTGATAATGCTGCTATCCGTGGCATGATCTTCAAAGTAAAGCACCTTGTAACAGTTGAAGAAGTAAACGACTAATCGGAGGTACAGATAATGAAATTAGTAGATTTAAAACCCGCAGAGGGTGCTGTTCAGACCGGTCGCCGCAGAGGCAGAGGTCCCGGCAGCGGCTTGGGCAAGACCTCCGGTAAAGGTCATAAGGGTCAGAATGCCCGCTCAGGCGGTGGCGTTCGTCCCGGATTTGAAGGTGGTCAGATGCCCCTTACAAGAAGACTTCCCAAACGCGGCTTCTTTAACCCCTTCAGCAAAATTTATACTGAAGTAAACGTATCAAAGCTTGAGATCTTTGATGAAGATACAGTTGTTACAGCAGCTCTTCTTAAAGAAAAAGGCGTGATTTCTAAAATCGAGAAAGATGGCGTTAAGGTCCTTGGAAACGGTGAACTTACAAAGCGACTTACTGTTCAGGTTGCAGCCTTTACCCGTACGGCTCAGCAGAAGATTGAGGCGCTCGGAGGAAAGGCTGAGGTGGTATAAATGTTTTCAGTATTCAAGAATGCTTGGAAGCTTCCTGAACTTCGTAAGAAGATATTATACACACTTCTTATGTTGCTTTTATACAGACTTTGCTGTTATATCCCCACACCCGGTATTGATCCCAATAACGATGTGATTAAGGCCTATATGGAAATGAACGCAAACCAGAACATCTGGGGCTTGATGAATATCATCACCGGTGGTTCACTTCAGGGTTATACGTTCATGGCTATGGGTATTTCACCCTACATTAACGCATCAATTATCATTCAGCTTCTCCAGGTCGTTATCCCTGCCCTTGAAAGATTAGGTCATGAGGAAAACGGCAGAGAGAAGATCAACAAAATCGTAAGATATACATCTTTTGGCCTTGCATTCTTGCAGGCAATCGGTATCTGCATTGCATTTAACCAGCAGTTAGGTGCAGGTCAGAGCATGCTTGTTTCAGCTGAAATTCTTCATCCTGTTCTTGCATACGTTCTTATTGGCTTGTCACTTACAGCAGGTACAGCAGTTGCTGTCTGGATCGGCGACCGCATCAGCGAAAAGGGTCTTGGAAACGGTATTTCAATGCTCATCTTCGTTGGTATCATCGCACGTTTCCCCGTAACTGTAAAAGACTACTTTGCTGCAGCAGCAGCCGGATCAGCACAAGGCAACAACGCACTTTGGTGGATTCTTCCCCTGGTACTTATTGCCATCGTTGCATTGATCGTAGTTGTAATTTTTGTTGAGCTTGGCGAAAGAAGAATCAACATTCAGTATGCTAAGCGTGTTTCAGGCAGAAAAGTTTATGGCGGACAGAGCACTTATATGCCCATTAAGCCTAACTCCTGCGGCGTTCTTCCCCTTATCTTCTCAATGTCACTTCTGATGTTCCCCAGCATCCTTACAGGCATGTTCTGGCCCACAGGTGCTTTTGCGGAATTCTATGCAAAGTGGCTTGGTCAAGGTACTTGGGGTTATATGATCGCAAGTTTCTTATTGACTATCGGATTTGCATATTTCTATTCTGCAATTTCCTTCAACGCAGCTGAAACAAGCAAAAATCTTCAGAAATACGGCGGATTTATTCAGGGTATCAGACCCGGTAAACCCACCACTGATTACCTTAACAAGGTATCAAAAAGACTCGTTCTGTTCAGCGGTTTGTATCTTGGTGTAATTTCCACCATTCCCATGCTGGCAAACGCAATCCTTTCAGCTATTCCCTCCATTGATATGAATCCCGTTCTTGGTCTTGCACTTACATTCTCATCAACCGGTTTGTTGATTATTGTAAGCGTTTCCATCGAGATCACAAAGCAGCTTGAAAGCCAGATGGTTATGCGCCATTACAAGGGCTTCCTTGACTGATGAGGGAATAAACATGAAGATGATTTTATTAGGAGCTCCGGGTGCCGGCAAAGGCACCCAGGCTGCTCAAATCTGTAAAAAATACGGTATCCCTCATATTTCAACGGGCGATATGTTCCGTGAGAATATGGGCAACAATACCGAACTTGGCAAATTGGCTAAAACATATATTGATGCAGGTAAGCTTGTTCCCGATGAGGTAACACTTGCCATGGTCAAGGACCGTTTGGAACGTGAAGACTGTAAAAATGGTTTTCTGCTTGACGGATTCCCCCGTACAATAGCTCAGGCTGACGGACTTAAAGAGCTCACAAGCCTTGATTGCGTACTGAATATTGATGTTAATACTGATTTGCTTCTTAACAGAATTACCGGCAGACGCATTTGCCCCAAGTGTGCAGGTACTTATCATATCAGCACTCTTGATTCTGAACTTTGCCCCGCTTGCGGTGAAAAGCTCACACAGCGCGCAGATGATAATGAGGAAACTGTTAAGTCAAGAATTGATGTTTATAACGCACAAACAAAGCCTTTGATCGCCTACTACGGTGAGAGCGTTAAGTCAGTTGACGGTAATCAGTCTACTGATAAGGTTTTTGAAAGTATCGTTAAGGTACTGGAGGCTATCTGATGCTTTGCATTAAGAATGAAAGCGCATTAAAAGTCATGGCAGAGGGCGGAAAAATCCTTGCTTCCTGCATGGAAATGCTTGAAAATAGCATAAAACCCGGAATGAGCACACTTGAACTTGACAAATTGGCGCATAAGTATATAATAAGTAATGGCGCAAAGCCGTCCTTCTTAGGAATGTACGGTTTTCCCAAAACATTATGTATATCTGTCAATGAAGAAGTTATTCATGGAATCCCCAAAGGTAACAAGATTATCAAAGAGGGCGACCTTGTAAGTGTTGACGGTGGTGTTTATTTAAAAGGCTTTCATACCGACATGGCGCGTACTTTTATAGTAGGTGACGTATCGGAAGAAAAGAGGCTTCTTGTTGAAAGAACAAAACAGTCTTTTTACGAGGGGATGCGCTTTGCCCGTGTGGGAAACAGAATTTCTGATATTTCCCATGGGGTACAAAAATATATAGATCAGTTCGGATACGGTATAGTCCGTGATTTTACGGGTCACGGTGTTGGCAGGGATCTTCATGAATCCCCTGAAATTCCCAACTTCGGCGCACCGGGACACGGCACCAGAATCGTAAACGGTATGACCCTTGCCATTGAGCCTATGATAAACTTAGGCACCGGCAAAGTCATTGTTCTTGCTGACGGTTGGACGACAGTTACCGCCGATAATATGGCAAGTGCCCATTATGAAAATACGGTTGCCGTAATTGACGGTGAGCCCGTGATCATAACTGATCCGAACGTGAATATTTAGGAGGTACAGATGTTTTCTTTAGGAGATCAAGTCTGTTCCACCGCAGGCAGAGATGCCAAAAAATGTTTTATTGTAGTAGGAATATTGGATGAGCAGTATGTGCTTATTTCCGATGGCAAGCATCACAAGGTTGAAAAACCTAAAAAGAAAAAGATAAAACATCTTGTTTCTTGTGAAAAATGCGCTGAAGAAATAAAACAGATGCTCGTAAACGAAGTGACTCCAACAAACCGTCAGGTTAAAGGGGCACTGAAAATAAACGCTAATAAAGGCGAGGAGTGAATCCATGTCTAAGGAAGATGTCATTGAAGTTGAAGGCGTAGTTACAGAATCTAAGAAGAATGCTGTTTTTGAAGTTCAGCTTGAAAACGGTCATAAGATTCTTGCGCACATTGCCGGCAAACTTAGAATGAACAATATTCAGGTGTTACCCGGTGATAAGGTAACAGTAGAAATTTCCACATATGATCTGACCAAAGGTCGTATCATATGGCGCAGCAAAAACTGAGGAGGTTATTGTAATGAAAGTAAGACCTAGCGTTAAACCTATGTGTGATAAATGTAAGCTCATCAAGCGTCACGGTAAAGTAATGGTTATCTGTTCCGCTGATAAGAGCCATAAGCAGAGACAGGGCTGATTTTTTAGACCCTGTTATCTGTGCGTTTAGGGGATTTTCCCCAAAAACAACAATAAGGCCGGAATTCGGGTGCGGCTGACAGATTTTTATCTGTTTACCCGATGGGCTTTTATATACAACAAAAATCTATTTTAAACCAAAAATTTTGGAGGTGTACTTAATGGCACGTATCGCTGGTATAGATATACCAAAGGATAAGCGAGTTGAGGCATCATTGCAGTCAATTTACGGCATTGGTCCTGCAATCGCTAAAGAGATTCTTGAAAAAACCGGCGTTAACCCCGACACCCGTGTAAAGGATCTTACCGAGGATGAGGTTAACTTAATAAGAGACTATATTGACAAAAACGTTCAGGTTGAGGGCGATCTTCGCAGAGAAGTTGCACTTAATATTAAACGTCTTGTTGAAATCGGCTGCTATCGCGGCGTAAGACATCGTAAGGGTCTTCCTGTTCGCGGTCAGCACACAAAGCAGAATGCTCGTACCCGTAAGGGACCCAAGAGAGCTGTTGCTGCTAAGAAGAAAAAGTAAGGAAAGGTGAATTTTTATGGCAAAAGCTGTTAAAAAGGGCGGACGTCGCCGTATCGAGAAGAAACATATCGAGCGCGGTGCAGCACATATCTGCTCATCATTCAATAACACAATCGTTACTATTACAGATGTAAACGGTAATGCTATCAGCTGGTCAAGTGCAGGCGGACTTGGTTTCCGTGGCTCCAAAAAGAGCACACCTTTCGCAGCACAGACAGCTGCTGAAACAGCAGCTAAAGCAGCTATGGAACATGGTCTTCGTACCGTTGAGGTTTACGTTAAGGGACCCGGAAGCGGACGCGAAGCAGCAATCAGAGCACTTCAGGCAGCAGGTCTTGAGGTTAGCATGATCAAAGATGTTACCCCCATTCCTCACAATGGATGCAGACCGCCTAAGCGCAGAAGAGTATAATCAGGAGGACAGAAAATTATGGCAAGATATACTGAAGCGGTATGCCGTTTGTGCCGCCGCGAAAATCAGAAGCTTTTCTTGAAGGGCGACCGTTGCTATAGTGCAAAGTGTCCTGTAGTAAAGAGAGGAACAGCTCCCGGCCAGCACGCTAAGAGCCGCAGAAAGACAAGTGAGTACGGACTTCAGCTTCGTGAAAAGCAGAAGGCAAGAAGAACTTACGGTATGCTTGAAAAGCAGTTCCACAGCTACTTCACAAAGGCTACAAATATGAAGGGCGCAGCAGGTGAAAACATGCTTCAATTACTTGAGCGCCGTCTTGATAACGTTGTTTACCGTCTTGGTTTCGGTGATTCACGCGCACAGGCAAGACAGATCGTTAATCACGGTCATATCACAGTAAACGGCAAGAAAGTAAACATTCCTTCCTTTATCGTTAAGGCAGGCGACGTTATTGCTATTGCTGAGAATTCAACCAGCATTGAAAAGTTCAAGGCAATGCGTGAAGGAACAAATAAGACTATTCCTGCATGGCTTGAGCTTAATTGCCAGGATCTTTCAGGTAAGGTTGTTGAACTTCCCAAGAGAGAAGATATCGATCTTAGCATCGAAGAGCACCTTATTGTTGAGTTGTACTCCAGGTAATATTGCTTAAATTTTGTAGGAGGGTTAAAACTTATGATAGAAATTATTAAGCCGGTTATCGAGTGTAAGCAGGTCAGCGAAGACGGAAAATACGCACAGTTTGTAGTAGAACCCCTTCGTCGTGGCTTTGGCGATACCTTGGGCAATTCTCTCCGTAGAATTTTGTTATCCTCCGTGCCCGGTGCAGCAGCAACGCAGGTTCGTATTGAAGGCGTTTTGCATGAGTTCACAACAGTTCCCGGTGTTAAGGAAGACGTTACAAACATCATTCTTAATATCAAGAACATTGCTATGAAACTCAATAGCGATACACCTATCACTGCAACCATCAATGCAGTTGGCCCCTGCGAGGTTACGGCAGGCGATATCAAGGGTGACAGCACACTTGAAATAATCAATAAAGATCTTCATATTGCAACCATCGATGATGGCGGCGTTCTTAATATGGAAATCGTTATTGATAAGGGTATGGGATACGTTCCCGCTGATATGAACAAGTCAGACGATATGCCTATTGACGTTATCGCAGTTGACTCCATCTACACACCTATTTTAAAGGCACGCCACCTTGTGCAGAGCGCACGCGTTGGCAGAGATGATAATTTTGATAAACTTATCCTTGACGTGTGGACAGACGGTTCTATCAGACCTGATGAGGCTATTAGCGTAGCCGCAAAAATTATGAATGATTATCTTGCGCTTTTCGTAAACCTTGCAGACAATGTTGGCGGAATCCAACTTGCTGAGGACAAGGAAGGGGCAGCACCCCAGGCAAAGGCACTTGATATGACTATTGACGAACTTGATCTTTCAGTACGTTCTTATAACTGCTTGAAGCGTGCAGGTATCAACTCCGTTCAGGAGCTTGCACAGCTTGATGAGGCTGATTTGATGCGAGTTCGTAATCTTGGTAAAAAGTCTATGGACGAAGTTCGCCAGAAACTTGCCGGTCTTGGACTTAAACTCAAGAACAACGAAGATTAATTAGGAGGATAATAAAATGGCCGGTAACAGAAAGCTTAACAGACCTACCGATCAGCGTGTTGCTGTAGTTCGTGGTCTTACTACCGATCTCTTATGGTATGGCCGTATCGAAACAACCGAAGCACGCGCTAAGGAAGTTCGTAAGCAGGCAGAAAAGATCATCACCATGGGCATCAAGACCTATGAGGATGTTCAAACAGTTACAAAGTCCAAGTTAAACGATAAGGGACAGAAGGTTGATACCGAAGTTAAGAATGACGGACCCGATCGTCTTAATGCTCGCCGCAGAATGATGGCTTATCTCTATGAAAGAGAGATCGAGCGTGCTGAAGGTGAAAAGAAGGCAGTTTATAAGGTTCGCGTTGAAGGTAACAAGCACCCCGTTATCACCAAGATCTTTGACGAACTTGCACCTAAGTATGCAAAGCGCGCTGAAGAAAAGGGTCAGGGCGGCGGGTACACAAGAATCATCAAGATGGGCCCTCGCCGCGGTGATTGCGCTGAGAAGGTTATTCTTGAGCTCGTTGACTAATTTAATACAGAGCGCAATAAATTCTTGCGACCATAATCCCTCGGAAAATCCGAGGGATTATTTACTTTGTTGTGGGTGTTATAAAAACTCGGTCATTTACGCCTATGTAAACTCCCTCGTTTTTAAACACCCACGCCTTGTCTCGCAAGTTTTATTGCACTCTGTAAGTTCGCGGTAAGATACGAGAAATCCGCTCAAACATACCCCTTCCGAATTTTCGGAAGGGGTATTTTCGTCGTTATGAGCGGTATAAGTGCTCAATTACTTACGCTTATGTAAGCGCATTCGCACTTAACCGCTCATGCCTAGACTTGAGCGGTTTCTCGCACTTTGTGGTTTGCGGTAAGATACGAGAAATTCTCGCATTCTGTGGTGTGCAGTGAGATAAACTTCGCGCAATAAATTCTTGCAAACATAAAGACCGACTGAAAAGTCGGTCTTCATTTATCTTATAAAACTTTCATCAGTCAGTTTGCCGCAACGAGAACTTGTTGGCAACAAATGTCTTACGCTATCAACGTCTGTTAAGCGGAGGGCATAGATTTTATTTCTTTCTTTAGAATGTAGAACACTACCCCAAAAATTCACATCTCCGTTAATTAATTTTTCAAAATCGCCGTCTGATAATTCCGTACACATCCACCCCGGACCATATGCGGCATCAACGCTAAACATAAGAATATAGTGTTT
>JAZULU010000117.1:0-2799 GCA_045603265.1 Clostridia bacterium | reverse complement strand
ACCACACATTATGCTATTTGTCAATATATTAACAAATTTTGAACGAAAAAAAGAATGCCGAAAATCATGATTTTTCGACATTCTTGTTATTAAAACCACTTATGTTCAAATTCAACTGTAACAGTCTCACCCGGATCGACTTTATAATCTTTACCTGACGCGCTAAAATACAGCGTTGTGGTGGTTGGATTATATACTTTCGTTCCGTCTGCCGAGGTCTTTAACTGCTTATAGGCTTCAAGATATTCAAAAATTTCAATATTAGTTGCATACCAGATTTCTTCACGATTGCCCATATATTCACAGAATTCTTCAATAACGTTCCAGTTATTATTTGTTTCAAACTCGTAACTGTGTCCCCACAAATAGAAAAGAAACGGTTCTGTTGATACAACGGTTTTTACAAATCTTTCCGCCAAGCTCATAAGGTTTGGATTATTGTGATGGCAGGTTGCAGGAAGACGAAGCCAGTCTTCAGCAATATTAAAATTATTTGTTGACTGAACCGTTCTTGCATATAAAATACCTGATGCTTTAAGACAATCAACAACCGTCTGATTCGTTGTGCCGTAAGGATAAGCCATACCTCGGGTTATTTTACCCGTTGTTTTTTCGATATCAATTCTATCGTTAAGCACTTCAGCAGTAATTTCTGCAGGAGTCAGTACTTCAAGACGAGGATGATAATAAGCGTGAACAGCCACTTCCATATCATTTTTAAGATAGAGATCGTATGCTTGTTCTTTGGTCATTCTTCTATGAATATGACCTTCAGGATAAACTGTGCCAACAGGTGCAAAAAGACCTGAATTTATATTGAACGTACCTTTGATTCCGTTCTTTTTCATTATCTCAATAAGTCTTATATCCTGCTCTACCGCATCATCATAACTTAAGGTAAGCGCCTTTGTTTTAAATCCGGGAAATCTTGTTTTTCTGTACATTTTTACCAATCCTCCTTGTGTAATTTACTGCTTGTTTTTATATCGTCATAATAGGCTTTATATTCGTCAACAAACTTCTGATGAGCATCAGTATCAAGGGTAAAAAGTTCTTCAGGGGAAAGTTCCCATGGATCAAAAGCATCTTCATCATCCATTTCAGAAAGTTTGAGCATATAGCCTCTGTTAATCTTTGCCATAACTACCTCCGTTTGGCTATAATTATACAATAAAACAATACTCTTTACAAGTGTTTTGTTTCCTTAATTTTGCCTTGCTCATATTCCTTTAAAAGGACTGTAAGATCGGCTATTCTTTCGGAAATCTTCTTACCCGTATCAGTATTTCTTACCAAAATACTATCACTTGAATATTCAAAAATAACGGTATCTGAAACTATATCAGCATTGTCTTTTATAGCCTCATTAACCCCACAGAATGGCTCATGTGCAGATATGCGCATACCTTGTGCATTATAAATAAGTGTGTATCCCGCAATACCCGTTGCAGATTGATAAGCCTTGCAGAAGCCACCATCGATAACAATTACTTTACCGTTTGCTTTTATAGGCTCTTCACCTGCGCTTGAGCGAACGGGAATATGACCATTGATTATATGTGAACGTTCATCTTTAAGCCCAAACTCATGAAAGATCGTATTTACGATTTTTTCATCTTCATAGAAAGTGTAATAGGCATTTTTAGGTTCGCTCCATGCCTTTTCATCATTAACAAGTAAGCGTTCAAATGTTGCCATTTTCTTTCTTCCGCAAAGTGGCGAATCTTTACCACACCACAAATACCATAAAATATCTTTGCCGTATTGTTTTTCTTTTGATCCTTCTTTTGCAGAATAACCCTGACGTGCCACAAGATCAAAATAATCCAGGAGTTCCTTTCCCTTTTTTCTATCCCCTGCCGTAAGTTCCATAAAGGAACCGTCATCATCTAACGGAACGCAACCGTGGAATAAAAGATTATTGTTAAAAATAGAGTACATCTCACCTTTTTCAAACAAGAATCTTGCATGGCGCTGTAATTTTTCTGAACGTACAAAAGCATTTTTTAGGTATTTCATTACCTGCGCTTCTTCTGAGGTAAGTTTATAAGGTTCATTTTCATCAATAGTTGGGAAGTCAGAATCCTTTAAACTATACTTTATGCCATCAATTATAACTGTTCCCTGCTTTTTATCGATCTTATCAAGAATCAATCTGTCGGACATATTAAAATCAGGATTTCTTAAAATGGTCTGCCCTTCAAGTTTAAACTGAATAACGCTTATAGCCTTGTGCATACGCGCAATTAAAACATCATCATCGCTATAGAAAACGTCGCCTTCAGAAGTTCCTTTTGGCATATATGCCGAAACGTCTGAATTTTTATAAACTTCCTGAGCAAACAATGATAAGGGTCGCAGCGATATGCCATAGCCTATTTCAACTACATCAAGATTCTTATAGGTTATGGAGTTATTAAGAACTGTTGCTATACACGTTCTTGAGCCCGATGCCGCACCAAGCCATAAAACGTCATGGTTCCCCCATTGAATATCCAATGAGTTTTCTTTTATCAGTTCTTCAATGATAATATCTGCACGGGGACCGCGGTCAAATATATCGCCAACAATGTGAAGGTGGTCAATAACAAGACTTTTTATTGCTGAACATACTGCAATAATGAACTGTTGTGTTGCCCCCACTTCAATAATTGTCTTTAAAATATTTTCATAGTAGCGTTCTTTATTGAGAGCATCATAATCATTGTTTAAAAGTTCATCGATAATATAATCAAATCCGCTTGCCGTTTTTTTAAGATGTTTTCTTACCTTTGAACGGGTATATTTACTGCTTACAAG
>JAZULU010000116.1:0-5858 GCA_045603265.1 Clostridia bacterium | reverse complement strand
AAGACGTTAATTATATGGCAAAATGTTGCCTTGATAAAGGTGTCCGTCCCTGTATGTGGGGTTGCTGCGCAAGGGTTTTGCCTGAAGAATCTGTTAAAAATATTCCCAAGGATATGCTTGTTTCCAACTGGTACTATAACCGTTGGGCAAACCCGCCTATTATGACCGATTATAACCGCGCCGCAATGGAAGCATATTACGTTTATGCAAGAAACGGCTTTGATCAAGTTCCAACGGGCTCAACAATTACCAACTCAATGAATCTTGATGAAACTTTTTCTCACTTAAAAGATCAGCCGAATATCAAAGGCTTTATGACTGCACCTTGGTTCAGAACCCGCGAAATTGACGTTTTAAAACACAAGGCAGAAGCAAAGATATTTAATGCTGCCATCAAAAAACATTATCCTAATGAAATATAATTGGAGGAATTTATTATGAAAATCTGGGCATATAACATCAATTTAGGTTACAATATGTGGTTTGACAAATATTCGCTTTTAAATTTTAACGAATATGATAAAATTGAAAGAGATTTCTTGTATTTTGAAAAAGACGTTTGGGACAGAATTATTGAGTTCTTACCCGCGCAGGGCATTAACACCGTAATTATCGACCTTGCTGAGGGCATCAAGTACGATTCTTGCCCCGAACTTGCTGTTGAAGGTTCAATAGATAAAGCAGAATTTAAGAAAATGCTTGATAAAATCCGCGAACTCGGCATGACTCCCGTTCCTAAACTTGACTTTTCCGCCGCACACGATATATGGCTTAAACATTACTCAAGAATGTTGACCACCACCCCCTACCGTGAACTTGTTAAAAATCTTATAGACGAAGTTTGCGAACTTTTTGATAATCCCCCATACTTCCATATCGGCATGGGCGATGAATCCAACGAATATCAGAAGCACTACGGCTTTATCGTAACTCGCGGAAGAATCAACTTCTGGGAAGACGTAAATATTATGCTTGATGCTTGCCGTAAAAACGGTGCCCGTCCCATGATGAGCAGTGAATATTACACCCGTGAGCCCTATCTCTTCACAAAAAATATTGCAGAAGACGTTATTCTTACCGCAAGTTATTTCGGCGTAATTCTTCCCGAAATGGACGAGTATGGCAGAGATTCAAGAAGTCAAGCACAGAAACAACTTGAAGAATTACAGAAAAACTTCAAGAATGATATTATCTATTCAGGCAACGGCCTTACCGCCTTCAACCTTAACGCTCTTGCAGAGTTTGGTAAAAACCACCCCGAAAACTTCTTGGGTGTTATGTCCTCCCCCGAAGAGCCCTGCGTTGACCGTGTTGACTTCGTTTTGATGAACGACGCCTACCGCCTTGGCCTTGCAAAAAGGAACTTTTTCCCTGAAGAAGAATAATTTTTAAGATCAGAAAATTCTGAGCTTTTTTCTTACAATCCGATTTTTGCTATGATATAATTTCTCAAAAGGAGTTGAGCCTTATGGATAAAAAAATTAACGACATATTAAATGACAAGGAAAATAATTTTCTTTTGCCATTTTATTGGCAAAAAGGAACTCATACCGATAAGATTCCTATGCAGATAGAAGAAATATATAATAGCGGTTGCAAAGCCTTTTGTGTTGAGTCCCGTATCCACCCCGAATTTATAAAAGACGGCTGGTGGAGGGATATGGATATTATCCTTAAGGAAGCACAAAAGCGCAATATGCAGGTGTGGCTTCTTGATGACGACAGATTCCCATCAGGGCACGCAGTAGGCAGAGTGGGAAAAGAGTTTCCCGAATATCGTGCCTGGGAGCTTATTTCCCACCACGTTGACGTTCAGGGCCCCGCAAAGGATGCTATGCTTTTAGTAAATATTAAGGACGATGACGTTCTTTTAGGTGCATATGCCTACAAACGCAGAGCGGACGAGGATGAAACCTGCTATTATGATGCAATAGACCTTACGGGCAACATAAAATCAGGCTTTCTTTATTGGGATGTACCTGAGGGCGTGTGGCGCATATTCCTGTACTTCAAATCCCACCAGGGTTCAAGAGCCGATTACATTGATATGTTAAATCCCGATGCGGTAAAAATGTATATTGACACGGTATACGAAAGCCACTTTGAGCATTACAAGGAATATTTCGGCAACACCTTTCAGGGCTTTTTCTCCGATGAGCCTTGTTTTGGCAACGACGTAATAAAAAGACTAAAAAAAGATTACGGTTTGTTTGAAAAACGTGTAGGCTGCGGTGACGGTCTTGCCCTGCCTTGGAGCGATCAAGTTCCTAAAATGATGCAGGAAACACTTGGCTTTGATCCAATGCCTCACCTTAACCTTTTATGGTATGAGGACGGCGAAAACGGTAACAGACAAGCCGAAATACGCTATGCCTATATGAAGGCAATTACGGACTTGTATAGCACGAACTTTAATAAACAGCTTGCATCCTGGTGTCACGACCATAACGTTCTGTATATAGGTCATATAATCGAGGATATGAACTGCCGCCTGAGCAGCGGTGTAGGGCACTATTTCAAGGCCCTCAAGTGGCAGGATATGAGCGGTATTGACGTAGTTCTTCATCAAATTATTCCCGGTCTTTCCGATTACGTACACTCCGGAATATGCGGTGAGCGCGCTCCGTCAGGTGCTTTTTACCACTACGTTTTAGCAAAGCTTGGTGCATCGCTTGCACACCTTACGCCACATATGAAAAATAGAGCGATGTGTGAAATATTCGGTGCTTACGGTTGGGGTGAGGACTCGGAAATGATGAAGTTCCTTATGGATCATATGCTTGTAAGGGGAATAAATCATTTTGTACCTCACGCCTTCAGTCCCGTTTACCCTAACCCTGACTGTCCCCCACATTTCGGTGCAGAAGGTAACGATCCAAGTTCTAAGGCATTTACTGCCCTTATGAACTACACCAACAAGGTCTCGCACCTGCTTTATGATACAACCCACGTTGCCAACGCACTTGTTCTGTATCACGCAGAGGGCGAATGGGCAAGCAGATTAAGAAACGCTTCCACCGTGGACAGTATTGCGAAAGCTCTCTACGATAATCACATTGACTATGATATCGCACCCTTTGATATAATAGAGGAATCTGCAACGGTTGAAGAGGGCAGAATTCGCATGAACAATGAATTCTTTGATTGCCTTGTTGTTCCCTATGCCGATCATCTGCCAAAGGATCTGATAAAGACTCTTGAAAAACTCAACGAATCTGCAAATGTGTGGTTTATGGAATCACTTCCTGAAAACCTCACCTTTAATGGTACAGTTGTCAAGGAAGAAAACTTGGTTCAAAAAATGCGAGATAACTTAATGACCGACGTTACCGTTGATGGCGATTATCCTAAATTACGCATATACCACGCGACAAGAGATAATACACATATTTATATGTTTGTAAACGAGGATTACCGCCATGCTTGTGGAACTTACGTCACCGTCAAGCAAAAAGGCGAATATGCAAGACTTGATATCCTTAACGATATTTATGCTTCAGGTGTTTCTTCTGACGGAAGAATAAAGCTCTCCCTTGCACCTAACCACTCACAGATAATAGTCTTTACCGAAGGTTCAGGCTTCCCCGAGGAAATCAACCTGACACAAGCAATCCCCTTAAAAATCAAATATCAACTTTCCCTTGCAAATAACGGCGACCTTTCAAATTTCGTGCATAAAGGTGAATTTAATAAATTCTTTAATATAAATGCGCCCGACTTTATGCCCGATTTTTCAGGAAAAATGAAATATACCTTTGACTTTGATTTTGAAAAAACAGATAAAAGGACTTTTCTTGATTTAGGTATCGCCGGACAAAATGCAGAGCTTATCTTAAACGGCATCCCCTGCGGTATGAGAATCACCACGCCCTATATGTTTGAAATAACCTCTTTCCTTAAAAACGGCAAAAACCACGCGGAAGTAATAGTTTCAAACACTCCGGTAAACCGTGAAAGAGATGGCTTCTCCGCCTTCCTTCAATTAAAGCCATCAGGTCTTTTAGGCGATATTTGTATCAGATACTAAAAAAACAAACCCCGAAAATTTCGGGGTTTGTTTGCGTTTTTCCACGTCCTTGGCAGGACGCAAAAAATTCAAAATTCAATAGTGTAAGAAACTGCCGTTCTCTGCAAGTGCAAAAAAGCAGCGCACTAAGAGTGCAAAAAAACTTGAAAATTAGGGGCGCGAAAACCCTCACACTAAGAGTGCGAGAAAATTTGCAAATCAGTGGCGCAGGTGGTTAATCTCGAAGGAGTTTACAGAACGGTAAATGACTGAGAGATTATACCGTCTGCAACACGCAGTTGCACGTTTTTTTCGCGCACTTGACAGGCGCAAAAAATTCGAAATTCAAGGCGAGAGATTTTTTTACGAATGAGCTTACATAGCGGTAAGTGATTGAGTAAAAAAATTTCTCAACACAGAAAATAAACCCCGAAAAATTCGGGGTTTATGGTTTCGGAGAATTTTGCGTTCTGTCAGCCAACCTTAACGATGACCGTCATCTTAGCAGATACCTCAGGGAATAATTTTAAAGTTACAGTATATTCGCCTTCGGTTTTCATTGTGGGGATATCGATCTTCTTTTTGTCAATATCAAGACCGTGCTCTTTTTTGATGGCCTCGGCAACGTCAGCAGCAGAGATGGAGCCGAACATTTTGCCGTTACCGCCTTTACCGATTACGGTTACGGATAACTTGCTTAACTTTTCAGCATTTGCTATTGCTTCGGCTTTCTGTACTTCCTTGCGGTGTGCTTCAGCCTTATTCTGAACGTCAACTGCATTTATATTGGTACTGGTTGCTTCTTTGGCAAGTTTTCTGGGAAACAAGAAGTTTCTTGCATAACCGTCATTTACTTCAACGATCTGGTTTTTCTTGCCTGAGCCTTTAACGTCCTGTAAAAGTATAACCTTCATTAAAAATCACCTCGTGAAAAATTATTTTTCGATAAACAGTACACCTAAAGTACCTGCGCCGCAATGTGATGAAACAACACAGCCTGCACGGGTAATATAGATCGTCTTAAATTTATTAAGCCCTGAAACATATTCATATACGTCATCAATGATCTCTTGAGAAGTTCCTGAATGAGTGATGAAAACAACTTCTTCATCAGCATTAACAATATTTTCAAGACCTTTTGCATATTTCATTGTTGCTGAGCGAATATCACCGCGAACTTTTTTATCAACCTTGATCTTACCGTCAACAACTGCTAATGTGGGGCGAAGTTTAAGTGCAGTTGCGCCAAATGCCGCAAGTGCTGAGCATCTTCCGCCCTTATGTAAGAATAAAACATCCTCAACAACAAAGCCTGCGCGAACTTTGGGAATGATCTCATTGATCTTATCTACGATCTCATCATAACTTGCGCCTGCTTTTATCATATTACCTGCCGTTACGATCTGCAAGCCTATACCTGTTGAAAGGTTACGGCTGTCAATAACTGTGATCTTTGAATTTTCAAAGGTTGCAGCAACGTTACAGAAGGTCTGATACGTTGATGACATTTCGCTTGAAATAGTAAATGCGATAATATCATAGTCATCGGCAAACTGACCAAAAAACTGTTCAACCATGTCAGGCGCAGGTGCGCTTGTGGTGGGAGTTTTGCCGTTTTTATCTGCCCAAGCATAGATTTCATCGGGCTGAACATCAACACCGTCAAAACGGCTTTCATCGCCTAAATTTACTTGCAACGGTAAAATAGAAATATTAAATTCCTCAATAATCTCTTTTGAAAGATCGCAAGTGGAATCAGAAAGAATTTTAATAGGTTTCATAAAAAAATCTCCTTATATACATATAACTACACTTTCATTATATCATAATACACAAAAAATTAAAAGAGAAA
>JAZULU010000115.1:0-7514 GCA_045603265.1 Clostridia bacterium | reverse complement strand
ATAAAAAAGGTGTTTTATATTCCTTGTGCGGCCAATTTGATATAAATGCTAAATATATTACAAAAAAGACAGATCATGAAAAACTTTTATATAAAATTTTTGCTTTTGTTGAAGAAAATTTTGGTAATAATTGTTCATTAAATAATCTTTCAAAAAATATTGGATACGATTATTCCTATTTATCACGTCATTTTAAAAAAATAGTTGGTATTTCGTTTAATTCATATGTGACGCATTATAGACTCAGTAATGCTTGTTATCTTATGGAAAATACTGATCAAACCATTTTACATTGCGCGTATAATAGTGGATTTTCATCATTACGAAACTTTAATCGATGCTTTAAAAAATTTTTGGGAGTTACACCTACACAATACTTGGAAAATAAAAAAGCGAGGTAATAAAAACCTCGCTTTTTTTAGATTCCCATAATGCTATCTATAGGTAATGAAAGAACAAGACCTTTTGCTTCGGATTGCATACCGAATTTTTCGCTTATAGCACTCATGATTGGGATTTTTAATTCATGTTCAGCAATAATTAATACGATTTCTTTTTCTTCCTGAACACTTAATCCCCAGAAACCTGATGCTTCTTCGTTTTCAATGGCACGGCTATGCACTATTGTTCCACCGCCTGCGCCGGCAGCTCTTGCTGCATCCATAACGTCAGTACCAAAGCCGCGATCTACAATTACCGTTATAAGCGTATAGTTATTATCCATTGATTCATCACCCTTCTTCATATCAGGTTTATAATTGTCGGTTTCAATTTTTTGCATCATTTTTAACATTATTTTACTCGTACCTGTTAAAGCTATGGTAAATGCAATGCCGCTGTTTACAGAATCAAGACGAAGTTCTGTATGCAAAATTTTTAGCATTTCTTTACTGAATGATTTTGGAATTGCACTAATTAATATACCCTTATCAATGCTTCCAAGACCTAATGCATCCATTATTTCGCTTGAAGCCGTTCCCTCAGCACTTAATCTAAACTGGATCGGCAAGTTTCTTTTTGCAAACATTTCAGCAGCCGAATCAACTAATTTAGGTGTGGCAATAAGCATAATAAGTTGGTATGAATTTTTATTATTTTCCATAAGTTATACCACCTCAAGATCAACGATTTCGTCACTATCGTCCATAATATTGCTGTTCTCAACGGCATTTTTCTGCAACTTATCAGTTTTAAGTTTGTAAATAACACCCATTGTTTGGATTGCAATAAGAGGTGTTAAAGCAACAAGTGCAACAACACCAAACGCATTAGTCATTAGATCCCCACCAACAGCCTGACAAGCACCGATACTTAATGGCAGAAGGAACGTTGATGTCATAGGACCGCTAGCAACTCCACCTGAGTCAAAAGCAATACCGACAAATATTTTTGGAACAAATAAAGACATCAGAAGTGCTAATAAGTATCCGGGGATTATTATCCAGTAAATAGAAATATTTAGTAAAATACGGAGCATTGCAAGACCGATACTTATTGCAACGCCAATAGACATACTTCTGTTCATTGCTTTTACTGATATTGCGCCATCTGTAACGTTTTCAACTTGGTGATTTAAAACCTGTATTGCAGGTTCGGCTTTTACGATAAAATATCCTATAATCATACCTATTGGGACAAGAATCCAATTATATGATAACGCACCTAATTGTTCTCCTAAAAGTTCACCTACTGGAGCAAAACCAACATTTACACCGCAAAGGAATAAAACAAGACCAATGTAAGTGTACAAAAGACCAATTATAATACGCAGAATTTGTCTGTTGTGATATCTGTGTGTTGCAAATTGAAAAATAAAAAATACGGCAAAAATCGGAAGTAAAGAAACAAAAACTTCACCACAATAGTGTGGTAGTTCAAAAACAAAAACTTTAACAATATCTCTCGTAGTTACAACTGATGCAACATCGATAGGATCATACGCAGATTCTGTTGGCTTAAAAAAGCATCCAAGAATTAAAACAGCGAGTATTGGACCTATGCTTGATAAAGCAACTAAACCAAAACTGTCACTTTGTGAATTTTTATCACTTCTTACTGAGGCAAGACCTATACCCATTGCCATGATAAAAGGAACGGTCATTGGCCCTGTTGTTACACCGCCGGAATCAAAAGCAACGGAAACAAAGTTGTCTGGAACAAAAAACGAAACGACAATAAGTACTGCATAAAAAATCATCAAAAGCAATGATAGACTAATTCCATATTTAATACGTACAATGGCTATTGCCAAGAAAATGCCGACACCAATCGCTACGGTCAATATTAGAATTAAGTTATTTATTGCAGGGACTTGTTCTGCCAGAACTTGTAAATCGGGTTCAGATACTGTTATTATGACACCCATTATGAATCCAATAAGAATTACAAAAATAATACTTTTTGTTTTTGAAATTTGAACACCTATACCCTCACCTATCGGCGTCATGGACATTTCTGCTCCAAGTTGGAAAAAACCCATGCCGAAAATAAGCAATATTGCACCAGTTAAAAACATGACCATTGTTCCAAGTTCCATAGGAACAAGGAAAATGCTTATTATAAGCATTATTCCGGTTATCGGCAAGACAGCGGATAGTGATTCAAGTGTTTTTTCTTTTAATTTTGGATTCAAAATAATACCTACCCAACAAATTAATAAAAATTGATTTTATAAAAAATTATTAATAACAAAGTACACACCATATATGTTTAATGCTAAAGCAAGAATAAAGATTTCAATTCTTAATAATTCAAATTTATCATCGATCTGCTGAATTGAAACATACATTGCAAGATATGGAATCATATCAAGAAAATATCTTGCCCCGAATTGTGCTCCACCCAATGTTTTGTGCATACATGTTGCAAAAATAAATAAGATTACCGCAACAATAAATAGATAATCGGTAATTTTTCTGTTAAATATGCAGTTTTTTAAGTTATAATAGAAGAAAACTAAAATAAATGGATTGAAAATATAAAAAATATTTGCTGAAAATTTATTTATCTCTAATGAAAATTCAGGTGTAAATGTTAATGGAAGTTTAAAGGCTTGAAGCAAATTAGGTAAAAGATATGAAAAACTAAACTGACCTTCTTTTGAGTTTGTAAATTCGGGCAAATAATTATGTCCAAACTCAAAAGGATTATTAAATCTCACATAATTGTAAGCCATAAGTGAAAACGCAACAATAGCAGGAGCAATCAAATATGGCCATAATTTATAGATTTTTTGATCCCTATTTTTCTTATATAATTCAATAAGCAAAAAAGGAATAAATACAACCGTGAAAGGTCTACACCCTACAGCAAGAGCTGCAAGGAATAAAGATAATCCGTTTAAAAACTTTCTTTTAGAGAAAATAAATAAAACTGAAAGAGAACATAATGCAAAACTAAGGCACTGTGCTTCATGCCAAACACCGCCAAAGGTAGCAATGCTAAGCAGATTTGTACCTAAAGATGCAGTTAAACCAAGAGTTACCGAGGTTACAAGATTATGATTTTTATAAAAAAGCAAAGTAAGTGCAACCGCAGAAATTATGATATATATAAAAGGTAATAATTGATTTGGCGTTTCATTTCCAAAGAAAAATGTAAGAAAAAATTCAATTACAGATGGTACTGGAGGAAAACTAACGTAATAATTTCCCTCGAAAATCGCAAGTTCAAGATATGCAAGTTCCTCAGGTGGATTGTCAAGATACGTCCTTCCCTCTCTCCACGCTAAAGCTTGCCTTGTATAACTATCGTAGGGATTATGCCTAAAAACATCCATATCAAAAATAACTACAATTAAAGCAAGAATCGTTACTGAAAACAGTACCGCTGTAAATGCGGCGAAAAATTTATCCTTGTATTTCGACATTTGTTGTACCAATAGGTCTTATTGCAAGTTCAATGCAAGCATTTTCACCGAAAACAGATTCCATTTTTTCAATATATTCATCATGAATTTTTTTAGGTACAAATGCTAAAATCGTTCCGCCAAATCCACCTCCGTGAACGCGGCAAGCTCCTTCACCGTTTAAAATCTTTGATGAAACGGCAAGTGCAAGAGTCATTGCTTGCTGGAGGCTTCCCGTTGCATGGGTGTTCTGCAAAAGTTTCCAGCTTGATTCACCAGATGCATTTATTGCATCAAAAAATGTTTGAATATCATTTTCTTTTATTGCTTCAACAGATTTGAGAACACGTTTGTTTTCGTCAAAAAAGTGTATTGCGCGCATAACTGCTCGATCACAAACAGATTTTCTTAATTCAAAGAGGTTTGCATAGAACTCATCTTCATCAACTTCGCGTAAAACTGATTTGCCAAAAAACTGAGCAACAGATTTCATTTCATTTGTTATGGCGGCATATTCCTGGGTGAGGTCAGCATGATCAGCATAAACGTCTGTAATTATTATTGAAAATCCTTCTTTGTTAAAATCAAAATCAATACCGTCGATAATGGGATTTTGGGGATCGTTAAAATCAATAAAAACAAGTTTTCCCAATGCGCATGCAGTTTGATCCATAAGTCCGCATGGCTTGCCAAAGTAATTATTCTCCGCCCATTGTCCGGTTTTTGCTGCTTCAACGTTATCAAGTTTGCCGTCATTGTAGAGATAATTAAAAATCGTATAAATAAGCACTTCTATTGCAGCAGATGAGGAAAGACCACTTCCCGCAAAAACATCACTTTGAACATAAGCATCAAAACCGCCAATGTTCATTTTAAGATCATTTTGCATGTGATATGCAATACCGCGAATAAGCGATTGCGTTGTACCTTTTTCATTTTCTTGAACAGAAAGATCTGAAAGATCAACAACGTTTTTAGTGCTGTAACCTTCAGAAATTAATTGAATAACGTTATTATCTGTTTTTCTGGCAGCACAAACTGCATCAAGATTTATTCCGGCAGCCATAACGCAGCCATGGTTGTGATCGGTATGATTGCCTATAATTTCACTTCTTCCTGACGTTGAAAAGAAGCAAACATCTCCTTCACCGAAAAGTTCTTCAAATTTATCCTGAATCATTTCATAGCGATCGACTTGATTTTTTGCATTTTCGCCATAAATCTTCTTTAAAATTTGTGTGTTTTTGATATCTTTAATAAAACCCATATAAAAATTCCTCACATTATTTTTTTATATTATAACATATTTATCATTAAAATACAACGGGATTTTTGTTCATTTAATTGACAAAATAAAGTAAATATCTTATTATATAGTTATTAATAAATTTGGAGGATTTTCCTATGCGCGATATTAAAGAGCTTATTGAAATTTGCACATTATTTTCCGTAAAAAAAGGACTTTGTCATAAGGCTGATCTGCCTTATGTAAGAAATAGACTTATGTCACTTTTTAACGTTACAACTCCCTTTGATGGTCAAGTTGATGTTCCTGAAAACATAATTCCAATTCTTGAAGAAATGGTTGACTATGCCAATGAAATCGGTTTGCTTGAAATGAACACGGCGACATACCGTGCTATGTTTGATACAAAAATTTGCGGTTGCATGCTTATGATGCAATCACAAGCACAAGAAATTTTTAAAAATTTATACAAAGAATCTCCTGAGAAAGCAACAAATTGGTTTTATGAACTTTGTAAAGACGTAAATTATATCCGTACTGCGGACGTAGCAAAAAATATTCTTTATGATTATGAATCATCATATGGAACAATGGAAATTACAATTAATCTTACAAAACCTGAAAAAGATCCCAAAGAAATTGAAAAGCAGAAATCCATGCCCCAGACAAACTATCCCAAGTGCATGCTTTGTCTTGAAAATGTTGGATATGAAGGAAGATTGGGTTATCCATCACATGAAACGCTTCGCACAATTCCAATTACTCTTGATAACGAAGAATGGTATTTCCAGTACAGCCCTTATGTTTATTATGATGAACATTGTATTGTTTTTTGCTCAGAGCATACGCCTATGACAATGAACGAGAAAAAATTTGTTCGTTTGTTTGATTTTATAAAGCAATTCCCCCACTATTTTATTGGATCAAATACTCAGCTTCCGGTTGTTGGCGGTTCAATTCTTACTCATGAGCATTTCCAAGGCGGCAGACACGTTATGCCCATGGAAAAGGCCGAAGATTTATATACTTTTGATTGCAAAAATGATAAAATCAAGGCATCGGTTGTAAACTGGCCTATGACATGTATCCGTTTATCTAGTGAAGATTGTAACGAACTTATTCCGGTTGCTAATCACATTCTTAAAACATGGCAAAATTATACAGATGAAGGACTTAATATTTTTGCATTTACCGATGGTAATGAACATAATACGATTACACCTATAACAAGAATCAATTCTCATGGATTATATGAATGTGATATTGTTTTGTGAAATAATCTTACAACAGAAGAGTTACCTTTAGGTGTTTATCATCCCCACCCCGATAAACATAATATCAAGAAAGAAAATATCGGCCTTATTGAAGTTATGGGATTGTTTATTCTTCCAGGCAGACTCAAAACCGAACTTGACGATATTGCAACAAAATGGTTAAATGGCGAGAATATTGATGAAGCAAGTGTTCACTATGCTTGGTATAATAGTTTTAAAAACAATTATTCTCCCGTTGATTTTGACGATGCAAAAAAATATATCTATAATTTAGTTGGTGGCGTGTGCGAAAATGTACTTCGTGATGCAGGCGTTTTCAAGGAAGATGAAGCAGGCCGAGAAGGCTTGAAACGCTTTATAAAAGCATGCGGTTTTGAGGTTTAAAATGGATATTTTATTTTTGATTACCGGTTTTCTTTTTGCATTAATAATTCCTCTTTTAAATCTCAGTTTTTTAGGTTTTAAAGGCTTTTTATATGCTTTCATAATGATTATTTTTGCAATAGTAGTTTTAGCATACGTTATTCTTTCGATTTTTAAATTTCAAATTTCAAAAATTGATTTTTTAAAAAATAAAGTTATTGTTTCGTGGAACGCGCCTACTGAAGAAAAAAAGAAATCCAAGGCTCCCTATGTGTTAAGCCTGGTGTGTGGATTATTATTGGGAATCTTAATCTATTTTAAATCTTTTAATTTAATTATATCAATACTTGCATCATTAGCCTGTGCTTTTACTGTGTTAGGTTGGTGGCTTATGGGCATTAACAGATTAAATAAAAAGTTAGATGAAACCGACACTTTTTTGTTATCACATTTAGGAATGATATTCAACGGCAAAGTTGATGTATTTAACGGTTATTCTAAAGGAATAACTTCTGCATCTAAAAAAGATAATAAACTTGTACTTAACATTTTGAAACATAGAAAAGAAACAGAATTCGTAATCGATATACCTGATAATAAAATTAATGATGTTGATGAATTTTTAAAAGATCTTAAAGAATTTTTTGACGGAGATAATGATGAGAAGCAATAAAAAACAAAAAATGAACACTGCATATCAGATGCATTTGGATCTTCTCAAAGCAACAGGTATTGTTTTATTGGCAGTCCCTATTGGCGCAATACTTGTAATATATTATATGCT
>JAZULU010000114.1:0-39840 GCA_045603265.1 Clostridia bacterium | reverse complement strand
TGCTTTAGAATATGGAACGGCTGAAATTGAAATGCACGTTGATTCAATAAAAAAGGGTCAAAAAGTTGTTATTATTGATGACTTAATTGCAACGGGCGGTACGGTAAAGGCTTGTTGCGAACTTGTTGAAAAACTTGGCGGTACAGTAGAGAAAATTCTTTTCTTACTTGAACTTAAAGGACTCAACGGAAGAGAAGCCTTAAAGGGATATGACGTTGGAACAGTGGTGCAGTATGAGGGAAAATAAGACTTTAGTTGCCTATATTTCTTCAACGGCAAGTGTGGTTATTACCTTTGTTTTAAGAATATTACTTCAGGAACCCCTTCCTTTATACCCCATTCCAAAGGACTGGTTCTCCGGTTTCATCCCGTATCGTATAGGTCTTGAAAGTGCTATTAAGATTCCTCTAACACTTATTCCCATCGCCGCTGCCGTAATTTGTGCCATTATGATTTTTTCATCAAAGAAAAGCAAAAATCAGAAAACTATAACAGGCATCATTTCCGCGATACTTATTATTTTATCGGTTTTGTTTATTTGGGTAAATATAACTATAAGTTAAAAGCAGACGAAAAATTTCGTCTGCTTTTTTATAATTCAACAAAACCTAAAGACACTCTTAAAGCATCTTCAACTTTAGTCATTGTAATATCATTTAAGCCGCCTAACTTTTCCTTTAAGCGTTTTTTATCAATGGTGCGTATTTGCTCAAGAAGAATCACCGAATTTTTTTGAAGACCGTGTCTTTCGCCCTGGAGGGCTATATGGGTGGGCAATTTTGCCTTATCCGTTTTTGAGGTTATTGCCGCCACGATTATAGTGGGACTGTAACGATTGCCGATATCATTTTGTAATATGAGAACAGGTCTTATTCCGCCCTGCTCACTACCCACTACGGGCGAAAGGTCGGCGTAATATATTTCGCCCCTTTTTATCAATATGGTTCACCCTTCCTAATTTTCAGAATGCTTTAAAAGGAAGCATCCTCCGCAAGCACACGAGATAAACGCAAGTTTACTTTTGCGAAGGTTTTATAGCCTCTTTTTAAAAGCATTCTTACTTTCATTTTATGATTCTTCTCAAAAAATTGTTTAAGGGCAAGATCAACTATTTTATCTGCCTTTGACGCTTTTTTAAGTTTTTCAAAGTTCTTGTTTGAAATTTTTACCGTAATTTCTCTCACGGTTTTTTCTCCTTTCATATTATTGTTCTTTTATTTTTCCTTCATTCATTTAATTTAATCTGACGTATTTTTTCTTTAATTTCATGGAATTTACTTGTTGGATTTTGTATATTTTGTGATAATTTGAAAACAATTAAATTAAATCGACCTAAATCTGTTGACAAATTGAAGGTATGGTAATATAATGAAACTGTAATTAGCACTCAATGACTTCGAGTGCTAACAAAAAAATGAGGGGGTTTTAAGTTGGACGAATTAAGTCAAAGACAAAAAGAGATCCTGCAGGCAATAATTGAAGATTATATTTCAAATGCCATGCCGGTAGGCTCAAGAACGATCTCAAAAAACTTTGCCCTTTCATCGGCGACCATTCGTAACGAGATGAGCGATCTTGAAGATCTTGGGTACTTGGAACAGCCACATACCTCAGCAGGCAGAATTCCCAGTGAAAAGGCTTATCGCTTTTACGTTGACAATCTTTTAAAACTTTCAACTCTTTCCTTAAACGAGATCGAGTACATACAAAAATACTACGATAAAAGAATCGGTCAGACGGGTGAAGTTTTATCAGATGCGGCAAGGGTAATAAGTGATCTTACCCAATACGTTTCAATCGTTACACCGCCAAAGGTAAGAAACGTAAACGTTTCAAGCATCCAACTTATGCCGGTCAATCCCATGACTGCTATGGTAGTGCTTTTAACTGATACGGGCATGATGCAAAATACGCCAATAACCCTGCCCCGAAGCGTAACGCCTCAAGAACTTGAAAGCATGTCCCGTCTTTTAAATAAAATGTTTGCAGGCAAAAGCGTAAACGAGATCCATCCCGGTGCGCAGTTTATCGTTGAAAACGAAATTGCCGATCAAAAGCAGATTTTTGATGCAATATGTACCGTTCTTGCCGCTCGCCTTGAAGCAGGTGAAAGCAGAGTGGTTATAGAAGGCGCAAGCAAGATGCTTTCACATCAAGAGTTTACTGACGTTGACAAAGCAAGAGGTTTCTTGCAATTGTTGGAAGAAAACAAAAAACTTACCGATATAGTCAATGATGAAAATTCAGGTGTAAGCGTTCGAATCGGTCATGAAACGGGATTAGGTGACGTAAGTATAGTAACGGCAACCTATTCTTCGGGCGGTCGCGATCTGGGTAAGATCGGTGTTATCGGCCCAACACGAATGCAATATGACAAAGTTCTTTCGGTGCTTGATCAGGTTGGAAAAACTCTTACCGATATTTTTACCGAAACACATTTAATGGAGGATGATTCCGATGAGCAAAAAGGATAAAGAAATAAAAGAAGAAATTAAAGAAGAAGTTATTGAAGAAACCGAAGATGCAACAAGCGATTATGCTGAGCCTGAAGAAACGGTTGAAGCAGAAGAAGTTCCTTCAAAAGAAGAAGAGTACTTAATGCTTGCACAAAGAATTCAGGCAGATTTTGATAATTACCGCAAGCGCAACGTTTCCCTTCGCGCAGATGCTCTTTCAGACGGCAAAATTGAGGCAATAAAAGCCTTCTTGCCCGTTGTGGATAATTTGGAGCGCGCACTTGAAACAGAACGTAAAAACGGCACTACAGGCTCCTTAATGGAGGGTCTTGAAATGGTTTTAAAGCAAATGGCACAAACTCTTTCATCATTAGGCGTTGAAGAGATAGAAGCATTAAACAAACCTTTCGACCCTGCTTGCCACAACGCAATGATGCAGATTCCCGCCCAGGAAGGTCAAGATAAAGGCATCGTAGCCGCAGTTTTTGAAAAAGGCTACAAAATGGGCGACAAAGTTATTCGCTATTCAATGGTACAAGTAACCATTTAATAAATATTGAAATTTTTTCAGGAGGATTATATATTATGAGCAAAATTATTGGTATTGACTTAGGTACAACAAATTCATGTGTAGCAGTTATGGAAGGCGGCGAACCCGTTGTTATTCCTAACTCCGAAGGTGCAAGAACAACCCCTTCAGTAGTAGCATTTAAAGACGGTGAACGTTTAGTCGGCGCTATCGCAAAGCGTCAGGCTGTTGCTAACCCCGATAATACAGTTATGTCCATTAAGCGTGACATGGGCACAAACAACAAGAGAAATATCGAGGGTAAATCATACTCACCCCAGGAAATTTCAGCAATGATCTTAGCAAAGTTAAAGGCTGATGCAGAGGCTTATCTTGGCGAAACAGTTACTCAGGCAGTTATTACCGTTCCTGCTTACTTTAATGACTCACAGCGTCAGGCAACAAAGGACGCAGGTAAGATCGCAGGCTTAGAGGTTCTTCGTATAATCAACGAGCCTACTGCCGCATCACTTTCATACGGTCTTGATAAAGAAGACAACCAAAAGATACTTATCTATGACTTGGGCGGCGGTACTTTCGACGTTTCAATTCTTGAGATCGGTGACGGTGTTTTTGAAGTTCTTGCAACCAACGGTGATACTCGCTTAGGCGGTGACGACTTTGACGAAGCTATCATGAACTGGATGGTAAACGAATTCAAAATGTCAAGCGGTGTTGACTTAAAGGCTGACAAAATGGCTATGCAGAGATTAAAGGAAGCCGCTGAAAAGGCAAAGATCGACCTTTCAGGCACACTTTCAGCAAGCATCAACCTTCCCTATATCACAATGGGCGCAGCAGGTCCTTTACACCTTGATATGACACTTACCCGTGCAAAGTTTGATGATCTTACAAGTGATCTTGTAAAGAGAACAATGGATCCCGTTAAAAAGGCTATGAGTGATGCAGGTCTTTCAATGAGTGATATAAACCGCGTTGTTCTTGTTGGTGGATCAACAAGAATTCCTGCTGTTCAGGAAGCAGTTAAGAAAATTACCGGCAAAGAGCCTTTCAAGGGCATCAACCCCGACGAGTGCGTTGCAATCGGTGCTGCAATTCAGGGCGGTGTTCTTGGCGGTGAAGTTAAAGACGTTCTTCTTCTTGACGTTACTCCCCTTTCACTTGGTATCGAAACTCTCGGCGGTGTTTGCACAAAACTTATTGAGCGTAATACAACCATTCCTGCAAATAAGAGCCAGATCTTCTCAACTGCCGCTGACGGTCAAACTTCAGTAGAAATTCACGTTCTTCAGGGCGAAAGAGAAATGGCCGCATACAACAAGACATTAGGTCGTTTCCAACTTACCGGAATCCCCGCAGCACCCAGAGGAGTTCCCCAGATCGAAGTTACCTTTGATATTGACGCTAACGGTATCGTTCACGTTTCAGCAAAGGATCTTGGAACAGGCAACTCACAGAATATTACAATTACCGCTTCAACAAACCTTTCCGATGAAGAAATCGATAAGGCTGTTAAAGAAGCAGAGCAGTATGCCGCAGAAGACAAGAAAAACAAAGAAGCAGTTGAGATCCGCAACCAGGCAGACGGTCTTGTATACAACACAGAACGTACTTTAAACGAACTTGGCGATAAGATCGCTTCTGACGATAAGGCAAGAATCCAGGCTGAGGCAGATGCAGTTAAGGAAGCACTTAAGGGCACCGATAACGATGCTATCAAGGCCGCAAGCGATAAACTTGCTCAGGTTTCACAGGAGATCTTTGGTAAGATATACGCTTCAGCACAGCAGGCACAACAGAACGCAGGTGCTGATCCTTCAGCATCCCAGGGCGGTGCAAACGCAAACGACGGCAACACATATGATGCCGATTATGAAGTAGTTGACGAGGATAAATAATTTTTATGGCCAGCAAACGTGATTACTACGAAGTGCTCGGTGTCCAAAAAAATGCCACCGATGATGAAATAAAAAAAGCGTTCAGAAAAATGGCAAAACAATATCACCCGGATATTCATCCGGGTGATAAAGAATGCGAAGAAAAATTCAAGGAAGTAAACGAGGCATACAACGTCCTCTCCGATCCCGAAAAACGCGCAAACTACGATCAGTTTGGTTTTGACGGACCTCAAGGTTTCGGCGGTGGCGGTACATATGGCGGTTTTGACGGTTTCTCAGGATTTGGTGATATTTTTGAAACTTTCTTTGGTGGCGGTCAAAGACAAAGCCGTAACCCCAATGCACCCCAGCGCGGTAACGATTTAAGAGTTGACGTGCGCCTCTCCTTTGAAGAAGCCGCTTTCGGCTGCGAAAAGGAAATTGAAGTTTTACGCGAAGAAGAATGTGACGTATGCCATGGTAGCGGAGCAAAAGAAGGCACTCATCCCGAAACATGTCCCATATGTAACGGCACAGGTCAGGTTCGCACACAGCAAAACACCATTTTCGGTTCTTTTGCTTCTACTCGCCCATGCGACAGATGTCGCGGCACGGGCAAGATAATAAAAGATCCTTGCACACGTTGCAACGGAAAAGGCAGAATCCGCCGCAAGCGCAAACTTAACGTTAAAATCCCAGCAGGTATTGATAACGGTCAGGCAATTAATCTTCATTCTGAGGGTGAACACGGCAAAAAGGGCGGTCCTGCAGGCGATCTTCATGTTCGTGTAACCGTTGCGCCACACGAAAAATTTGTTCGTCGCGGTTGTGACGTTTTACTTGAACTTGAAATTGATTATCCTAAAGCCGTTCTTGGCGGTGAAGTTCTTGTTCCCACCATTGACGGAAGCACGGTTTCATTAAAAATTCCCGAAGGCACTCAGCCGGGCGCACGTTTCCGCCTTAAAAATCAAGGTATTGTTTATATTAATACTGAATCAAAAGGCGATATGTATGTAACGGTTAAGATCGGTGTTCCCAAACGTCTTACCAACAAGCAAAAAGATCTTTTAAAAGCCTTTGGCGATGAGCTTAACGGCACTTCGGACGAAAAGAAAAAGAAAAAAGGTATATTTTAAAAAGGCGAGAATTTCTCGCCTTTATTTTTTTTAAATATAAAAGACGAGTCGAAAATCAACTCGTCTTTTTATGTTTTTGATATCAATGTTGCCACAACGCAGTATTGTTCAAGGTTGCCACAACACAGTACTCAAAAGATTTCTCGTGCCACATTTCTCTTTTACAGTGCGAGAAAATTTACAAGACAAGGCGTGGCGTTCTGAACACGAGGGCGCTTACGCGGGTGGTAAGTAACCGAGTGTTCAAGGTTGCCACAACACAGTATTGTAAAGATTTCTCGTGCTGTTACTGCAAAGATACAAGCTTTTCCGCAGCAGCACCATAACGTCCAATGGCCTGAACAAGTGCGCTTTGTGCGCCGTTATATTTTGATGCGATATAACTGTTTGCGCTATAGGTAAGAGTCTGTACGGTTGTGCCGTTTACCTGAAGTTCGATGTTAAATACTTCGCTATATCTTGTTGCGGAAAGATCTTCAAGATAAAGAGTTCCGTTTTCAAGGTCTGCTTCGGTATAGATCTTATCGCCAACCTTAACTGTTACATTTGTCCAGTCTTTTACGTTAAACTTAACGTAAATGCTTATATAGTTGCTAACGTGAAGTCCCATTGATCTGAAACTATAATCAGCATTGGTGGTTTCAGTAACAGCCTTTACACTTTCGGGTTTTACAAAAGTTGATCTGTTCTCTTGAACCCATGAAAGATCGTTCATAAGAGCATCTGTCTTATAACCCATATGCTTCTGTGCTTCCGCACCGAAATCAAGCATATCTGCGAGCATTGTTTTAAGTGCTGCAAACTGTTCTTCTGTATAACCTTCAGGTTTTTCACCATTTACAAGGTTATTGCAATACTCTTTAATGCTATATTCAGCCTTTTCGTCAACCATTTCGCCGCCAACCCAAAGCTGCATATCAAGTTTATCGCCCATACACTGAGGATTGATTCCCTCATACATATAAACGTAGCTACCGCTTGCTTCATTGTAAGCACCGTCGATGATGATTTCTTTGCCATCATGGTAAACCTTCATCTGACCCTGTGCTGTTGAATGCATATTAAGTGTAAGGTCTTTACCAACGTTTGTCTGTGCGCCTACAATTTTGTCTTCAACTAGCATCTTAAAGGAGAAAGCAGGAAGATCTACTGAGTTACCAAGGTTTGCAACACAAGTAAGGTCGCCGTTGCCTTCAGGATAATTTGTATAGCAAATGTTTTCAACGCCATATGCTACGCCGATAACGCCTTCAATACCGTTTGTATGAACAAGAACTGTGTTATCTGAAAGAATTGTTGCAGCAACGTTAACGTAAGTTGCAGGACCTGTCATTGCTCTGAACCCTGAAAGTGTTTCATGTTCGCCGATTCTCTTTAATCCGTCACCAACGTTTTTGAAGGTTACAACAATACCATCAGCAGTCTTTGTTGCATACTGCGCTATAGGTGAAACTACGTAATTTTCATCAGCAATACCATACGTTTTTGCAAGAACAAGATCAGCAAATCTCTGACCGATAGGCTCTTTGTAAGGTGAATGTGCCGTATCATGATAATCTGCTCGTGCACCCATATCCATTGTAACGATCATGCCTGAATTGTTAATAACCTTAAGACCTTCAAATTGAACTGCACGTTGTTCGCCTATACCCGTAAAGTTGAGACCAGGATAAGTACCGACCTGAGCATAGTAGAAGGGGAAATCGTTTCCGTTCTTTTCTCTTAAATCTTCAACGTATGCGTTAAGATATTCGTTATATTTGCCATAATCTGTCTTTGCTAAGGCATGTTCACTTTCGCCTTGGAAGAAAAGCATTCCCTTAAAGCTCATATTGATAAAGGGGTTCATAAGTGCATTATACATACCTGAAACGGGAATGCCGCTTTCATATCTGTCATATCCGGTTGCATCTGCTGCTTCTTTTGACATAAGCTGGCTTAAAGGAGAACCTGCTGAAGCAGCCATAATCATACCAATGGGAACATCTATTTCGTTATAAAGCGCATGACCGAAGAAGAAACCAAATGCACAGAAGCTATTTGCGGTACCAAAGGTTTCTCTTGTCCAAACATTACCGTTAATGGGCTCGTACTGAGGAGCATTCATTGTCTCAGGAACTTTCATTGCATCTAATTTCCCCTGACGGAAGAAACGAATATTGCCTTCAGCACTATCAATTAACTGTTGTTTATATGCGTTTGAATAGGTTGTTCCACTGTTAGCTAATGCCATATCAGCATTTGACTGACCGCCGATGATAAACACGTCACCAACAAGAATATCAGTTAATACTTCAGTCTTGCCGTTACAAGTTGCAGTTAATTCTGCAGGAGTTTTATCTGCAGGCATACTGTCAAAAGTAACTGTCCATTTGCCGTCCTCTGTAACAATCGCGGTCTTTTCCTGACCTTTGAATGTTACGGTTACAGTTTCACCGATATATGTGCTTACACCCCAAACGGGAACTTTCGCATTACGTTGAAGCACCATATGGCTACCGAAAGCTGAACTTATATGGAACGTAGGATCAGCTACAGTATCGGGAGCGGTGTACTTTGTATCATAGGTTGCTTTTGCCTTGAAGCCTGCTGATGAAGTGGCACTTAACATTTTATCTGATCTTTCTTCATCAGTGGTAAAAATAAGCACTGTTCCCGCAGTAATTTCGCCATGGAAATACAATCTTAAGAAGAAGGATTCAATGGGATAATTTGCACTGCCAATGGTTATTGTGTTGTCAGCATTTACTGCATAAGAAGCTTTTAACCAAGCTCCTGAATTCTTTTCAACTGTCATCAGGTCGCCACTCTTATATCCTTCCCAGCCTGCACTTGTGGAGGTATGATAGGCAGGATAGAAAGTAATATCATAGTCGCTTTCGTTAAATACATACTGTTCAAAAACAAGCTTACCGTCTTTAACATCGTCTTTTGTAAATAATCCATTGGGATAGCCGATTAAGAAGTACGGAGTTGTTGCAGTTGTGCTTGAAGTATAAATAACTGCCGTAGGCTTATAATCAGGGCAAAATACCATATCGGATATAGTTGCTGAAACTGATGCTCCGCCAACTAAAATTGACTTAATATTCTTTAAAGGATCTTTATTCGGTGCGCCTTCATATTGAACATAAATCGAAGTGTCTTTAGGCAATGATGTTTCTCCGTTTGCAGGTCTTACATCAAAACGAATAGTCATTTTGCTTGCATCAGCATCAAAATATTTTCCGTCTGTAACGGTATATTCGTAAGTAAAATATGCTCTTTCGTGCGGTTCTAATATTTTCGATGTTCCGATATTGTTATTAACAGTAGCGTAGTCGTTCTGCAAATAGAAGTTAACGCTTACAGCAAAGTTATTAGGATTGTAAACGTAATACCCAACCTTGTGTGTTCCGTCTATAAAACTTGTCATCTCTGCATTTGCACGCACATACCAATAATTATTTTCTGTTAAAACGTTTGCAGTCAACTTCTTACCGATTGCAGGTAATTTCTTTACGTCTTCTACCTCTGTTGCAGGATGTTCATCATTAAGAGTCTTTGCAGCATCTTTATCATCAAATCTGTTATATGCAATTGTTACCTCTGTGCCTGCAGGAATCATACCAATGCCGTTTGATGAGGTTTCTGACATCGCCACGTTAACTGCCAATACTGCATCTTTCTGAGCGCCTGATGAAGTTGTGCCTTTTATCAAGCCACCTTCAACAACAAAATCATAGGTAACATATCTTGCTTCATTTTTAGGAATAGTAACCACTGTTCCATCGTTTTCATTATAAGTTTCCGTACCGTTAAGCAAAAATACTTTTACATCAACATCAACGTTACCCTTATTATATACAAGATAACTGATGGTGTGATTTCCGTCAGAAAGTCCGCTTATTCCGGCAGTTTCGCCTGTTAAAAGAGTATTTTTAACGTCTGAAATGAAAGTGATCTTCTTGCCAACGTACTCTGAAGTAACCTCAGGTGTAGGTGTTTCTTCAGGTGTAGGTGTTGCCTGACCGGGAAGAGTATTAACAATTGAAACCGCTCCTCTTCCTGTTGTAGCGCCGCCTGCTACACCTGCATATTTAAGGGATTCAACTTCTTCGTTATTCTCTGTTGCGATAATTATTGCATCGCCTGCTTTATTTGCGAAAACGTTAAAGCGAAGAAGCATAGTGTCTACGCCGTGTGTACCATCATAGGTGCCCTTTTCATCGCAGGGGACTTCAACTGTAACAGTTCCCTTATTGCCTGCTTTAATAGTTGCAGTTTTAAGAGTTGCACCAACTGTTGCCCATCCTGCATCCATATAATATGCTTGAACCATTATATCAGCTTCTGTTGTATTGTAGATAACAAAATTCTTTGTGATTTTGCCATCTACGGCCATAGCCTTTGTAAGCTTACCTGATACATAGTAATAAGCATAACCTGCATCAAGGGCTGTAATTACCTCAAGCTTAGCGCCCACAGAAACGGGTGTAGGTATAGGTGTAGGCGTTGGTGTTGGTATAGGTGTTGCATCAGGATCAATAATCTCAAAAGGAGTACTCCATACTTTTTCGAATGCAGGACCATATACTCGTTCCCAATCAAGCACGTCATCTCCATGCAATGGTGCGATATAGATAGCATCGTCTGTTGTAATTGCACGATTATAGGCTATTCGTATATCATATTCTGTGCAGTTCTTACCTTCATCTTCCGCTGCATTAGGAAGATAATATGTTGTAGGAACTGTTAACTTAACTATCTTTACTTCTCCGGATGCAAGTGTTGCAGATGTATAGCTATATACACCGTCCCTGACTTTTCCCGGCTCAGAATAGGTGCACTGTTCCCATTCATCTACGGCATAGAATTGAGAGAGTGTAATAGCATTTTTACTGTAAACCGCAAAGCGAGCCGTTGTTGTAGCTGCGCCCTCCTGAACCTCAACACCTTCAAAAGCACCTTTTATAATGGTGTTGTCGCTACTGTTGCCTGAAATCTTTACCGCTATGGGCTTTGGAATTTCAAAGTCTTCCTTAACGGGGTTTACACCATATGAATTTACATAATTATCAACAATCGTTTTATCTTCAGGTACAAGGTAAATTACGTCATCGGCAGTAAGTGCGCGAGGCCAATAAAAACGCAAACCAAGATTTGTATAGCTCTGGGTTGCTTCTCCACCGTTACTCAGAGAATAGGTCTTAGGAATGGTAATAGATATTTCCTGGTGAGTTCCGGGTGCAATGGAAACAGATACGCCTTTATTATAATAATTGGTTGCCCCAACATAAAGGTTCTGAGTCCATCCCTCTGCAATACGAATAGTAAATGCCAAAGATGTTGTGCCGGTATTATAAAGCGTAAAATTAAGATTTTTTGTAGTTTCGCTTTCTGCAAACTCAACGCCATTAAATAAGCCATCGGCTTGATTTATAATGGTGTAAGTTGCCGTGGAATCGGTTCCTTGAATTTTAAGTGCATTGGCTTGAGCTTCTATTCCCTCTGCGTTAGTGACCAACGTCACCATACTTAGGCACGAAAGAACCATTGACAACGCAAGAAGAAATGATAATAATTTTTTCATAGCTGATACCCTCCTATTTTTTTCATTATATCAAATAGCGATTTTATTGAAAAGATTTTGTCCTAAAAATGCTGTTATTCTGTCCGATATTTACACTATCTGATTCTTTTTTATTTTATCATAACTAAAATGCAATGCAAATTGCAAAAACATCAAAACATATTGATAATATGTTAAACTTCACCACAAAAAAAGTTTTTATATTTACGCAAGAAAGATTTTTTATTTACCTTCATAATATCTTTTAATTTCAAAGCCAATAGATCTTTTTGCTTTTATACTTATATTGTGCCATAAAAAATCCCCCATCCGAAATCTCGGATGGGGGATGTTCGTGCGAAATTCTCGCGTTCTGTATTACTGCGCGTTAATAAGCTTTTCCGCAGCAGCACCGTAACGGCCAATAGCCTGAACAAGTGCGCTTTGTGATCCGTTATATTTTGATGCAATATAACTGTTTGCACTATAAGTAAGAGTCTGTACGGTTGTGCCGTTTACCTGAAGTTCGATGTTAAATACTTTGCTATATCTTGTAGCAGCAAGATCTTCAAGATAAAGAGTTCCGTTTTCAAGGTCTGCTTCAGTATAGATCTTATCGCCAACCTTAACTGTTACATTTGTCCAGTCTTTTACGTTAAACTTAACGTAAATGCTTATATAGTTGCTAACGTGAAGTCCCATTGATTTAAAACTATAATCAGCATTTGTGGTTTCAGTAACAGCCTTTACACTTTCGGGTTTTACAAAAGTTGATCTGTTCTCTGCTACCCATGAAAGATCGTTCATAGGAGCATCTGTCTTATAATTCATATGCTTCTGTGCTTCTGCACCGTAATCGAGCATATCCGCAAGCATTGTTTTAAGTGCGGCAAACTGTTCTTCTGTATAACCTTCAGGTTTTTCACCATTTACAAGATTATTGCAATACTCTTTAATGCTATATTCAGCCTTTTCGTCAACCTTTACGCCGTCAACCCAAAGTTCTGATGAAATGGTATCGCCCATGCACTGAGGATTGATGCCTTCATACATATAAACGTAGTTACCGCTTGTGCTATCAAGAGTTCCGCTTACGGTAATTTCTTTACCGCCATGGAAGATCTTCATTTCGCCCTGAGTATTTGAGTGATAGTTAAGTGTAAGGTCTGCGCCAACATTTGTCTGTGCACCAATGATCTTTTCTTCTTCATCAATATCTGTCATTTTGAAGGTAAAGCAAGGAAGATCTGAAGAGTTACCAAGGTTTGCAACGTATTTAAGATCGCCGTTGCCTTCGGGATAATCAGCAAATGCAAGCTCTTCAATACCATATGCAACGCCGATAACGCCATTAACTCCGTTTGTCTTAACAAGAACTGCGTTTTTGGAGATAATTTCTGCTTCAACAGAAACATAAGTTCTTGCACCGGTCATTGCTCTGAAACCTGAAAGAGTTTCATGCTGACCGATTCTCTTTAAGCCGTCACCAACATTCTTGAAGTTAACTACGATGCCTTTATCGGTCTTAACTGCTGAAACGGGTTCAGGTGAAAGAACATAGTTAGGATCGCCGATGCCGTAATCCATATAAAGGGCAAGTGCACCAAGACGGTCGCCAACGGGTTTCTTATAGTTGGGGTGAGCAAAGTCAGAATCAGTTGAACGGAAGCCCTGGTCCATAGAAACTACAAGACCTGCTTTATCTATCATCTTGATACCGTCAAACTGAACTGCGCGCTGTTCGCAAATACCGGTCCATTGATTTGTTACATGGCTTGAGAGCTGAACGTTATAGAATGAGAAGTCATAACCGTTCTTTTCTCTCAAATCTTCAACGTAGATCTTAAGATATTCGTTATACTTGCCGTAATCGGAAATTGCAAGACCCATTTCGCTTTCGCCCTGATAGAAGAGCATACCCTTGAAACTCATATTGATAAAGGGTGCCATAAGAGCGTTATACATTGCTGAAACAGGAATTCCGTTTTCATAACGGGTGTAATTTGCTTCAGCGGATGCTTCTGCTGACATAAGCTGGCTTAAGGGTGAACCGCCGGAAGCAACCATAACCATACCAACGGGAACATCAATGGAATCATATAACTTATGTGCAAAGAACACGCCGATTGCGGAGAACTGATTGATTCTGAAAACTGATTCAGTTGTCCAATAATTGCCGTTTACGGGCTCATACTGAGGTGCATCCCAAACAGTCTTATCAACTGTTGTATCTGACTTACTCTGACGGAAGAAGCGGATATTGCCTTCGCCTGACTCAACAAGAGCAGTCTTAAAGTCATCGGAATAAACCGTACCGCAGGAGCCAAGAGTCTTTTCAGCGTTGGACTGACCGCCAACCATAAATACGTCACCAATAAGGATATCCTTTAAGGTCTGTGTTTTGCCGTTGCAGGTAATAACCATTTCCTGACCGGTCTTATTAGCACTCATCTTATCAAGAGTAACTGTCCACTTGCCGTCAGAAGCAACTGTTGTTTTCTTGGTCTGACCTGCAAAGGTTACGGTAACCTCTTTGCCGATATCGGTGCTTACGCCCCAAACGGGAACAAGACGGTCTCTCTGAAGAACCATATGATCGCCAAATGCACCGCTTACGTGGAAATCAGGATCAACATATTTATCGCCTGCTTCGGGATACTTGGTGTACTTCATATCATAGGTAAGAGCCTTTGTGAAGCCTGCGTTTGAGCCTACAGCCTTATCAAGAGCGGCAGCTTCATCTGCAGTACAAGCAAGAACAAACTTTATGCCGGCAGGAACAGTGCCTGAAAAATCGAATCTTATAAAGAGTTTTGAAATATCATAATTGCCTGCTGACGTGGTGACAGTATTGTCTGCATTTACGGGAACTGTTGCCTCGATCCAAGCGCCACTGTTTCTCTCAACAAGGAAAGCAGTGCTGGTACCGCCAGTAGGTGTTGTCCACCTGCCGTCATTTACCTGCAAGGTGAAACTAAACTGAAGGTCTGTATCGGATTCATTGAATATATATTTCTTGAAGGTAATTTTATTATCAGAAATGTTAGCAGTAGTAAACAAGCCGCCTGATGTGCTGGAGATAAGGTAAGGCTTGCTTGCTTCCGTACCTGATGTATAAACAATACCAACGGGCTCTGTGCTTTCTTCATAGAAGCTGATCTTCACGTTATCAAGATAAAGTTCAATATTCTGCTCGGTTTTATAACTTAAATTTGAAGCATCAAAGCGGAAATCAAGCTGATAAACGTCGGTCTTGCCGGCATTATACATTGCTTTAATAGTGTTTACATATTTTTCGGAAATTTTAAAGGTAGAAGTATAAGTATTCCATTCAGTTCCGATAGTTACTGTTGAAGCAGTAGTATAGGTCTGAACGTAATCGCTTGCTGCGCCGCCACAGATTTCGGCAACCTGAGCCGCAGTCTTATGCTGTTTTGAAGCACCGATAGTGGGGTTGCCCTGATATTCTTTAGATGCCTTTGCATCAAAGGTTACGATATATGTACCTGCACCACTACCACCTAAAGAAGCTTCATTATCCTGAAGGATAGCGTTCTGCACCTGGAAAGTGGGTGTTGACCATCTGTTTGCAGTAGGCGTAAATTTAATTGCATTGCCTGAGCCCGATTTTGTATCGGTAGTGGTTGTAATTGCACCGCCACTGAAAGTGCCCCAGTTGGTTGTACCATTTTCAACATCACCGTTATCAACGGTCTTATATGTAAAATCAATATCGGGACAGATAGCGTTTGATACTGTCGCATTTGAAGTTCCGTTATAGAATGATACACCCGTTGCCTTTGCAATAGGATCTGTTGCAGGATCCTTTACATACTCAACGTAATAGGTCGTGCCTGCAGGAACTCCGTCTTGCTTACCTGTTTCATTATAAACATCAAGACGAATATAAAGAAGTTTAGCATCGGTAAGTGATCCAACTGCACCGTTTGCTACAGTATAAGTTGCGGTAAAATATTCTTTTGTGCCTGCTTTAAGCACTTTTTTTGTGCCCGTTGCATTGGCAGCATTAAAGCCTGACCAGTTATTCTGCAAATAGAAGCTTACAGTAATATCGTTTTTGCCTGCGTTATAAATCACGTACTTAATTTCGTGCTTGCCTTCAACAAGTTCAGTTACGCCTGCATTGATACGGCTGTAAACATATTCAGGAGCAGCAGCATTTAAAACGAACTTTTTACCTGCTTTGGGAAGTTCGGTAACGTCCTCACGCTTAATCGTAGCATCTGTAGCGTGGTTGATCTCCCTTGCTCTGTCATCTGCGCCGTTATACTTAATATAAATTTCAGTACCTGCAGGGATAACACCAAGACCGTCTGCTACTGCCTTAATATCAAAGCGAAGTGTTGCAGTTGAAAGTGCATCGGTAATGCTTGTACCTACGATATTACCGTCTGTTACGGTAAATTTATAGGTTAAGGTTGCATATTCGCCTGCGGGGATAGTTGTAAGACCGCCGTCAGTACTGTTAAAATAGTCCCAACCTCTCTGTAAAAACATTGATACTCTTACTGCCGTTTCACCGTTATTGAACACGGTGTAGGAAAGAGTATGGGTGCCATCAGCATAACCGGTAAGCCCGGCCACACTTGTGCGTACCCATGCGGTTGTCTTATCCTCTGTAAAAGTAATTTTTTTACCAACGTAATTTGTGTCTTCTGCTGCGTTGGCAGTAATAGTTATCATTGAAAAACAAGATATTAACATTGCCAACACGAGAAGAATTGAAAACATTTTTTTCATAAAAAAACCCTTTCTTAAAAATTTGTACAAATATTATATAACAAATATACTACTTTGTCTATGGTTAATTTTGGATATTTATATGAAATTCTTGCTTTTTCGTATCCAGAATATGCAAAAAAGTGTGCACAGAAGCAAATTATGGGCTATCATACACGCCCATGCACTTTCAAGACCAAAAGAAAGTACTTGTGTGCAGATAAACGTTCCCACTATTCTTATGCCCCACATTCCCGAAATGTTATAGATAAAGGGCTGAACTGTTTTGCCCATGCCCTGGAGCATACCTTCCATGATAATCGAGATACCAAAGAAAGGTTCCGAAACGGCAACCATTCTTAAAACAGTTGCACCAAGAACAATAACGTTCTGATCATCGGAGAACAATTTTATCATGTCAGGTGCGAAGATAAAGAGAAGCGTACCCGAAAGGATCATCAGTAACGTTTCGATCACCGTTAAAAGTTTTGAAAGATTTTTAAGTTTATCTTTGTCCTTTGCGCCCACCGCATTTCCTGCAAGAGTTGCTGCCGCCGCCTGCATGCCGTAACCGGGAATATAGAATGCCGATTCAACAGTATTGGCAACGGTGTGTGCCGCAGTGGAAATTTCGCCTAAAGAATTTATCATTGCCGCAAAGAAAACGTAGCCTAAAGACGTACCGAATCTTTGAAGCATATTGGGAAGGGCAACTTTAAGGCAAGGTAAAAGTATTTCTTTATCGGGAAGAAATCTTTGCTTTTTAGGCGAAACAAGGGGATGCTTAAAAAGAGCCACCGTTATCAATATTCCGCCAACAGTAAAACTTATTGCACTTGCCATTGCCGCACCGACAACACCCATATTCATACCAAATACCATTATTTTCTGTGAAAAAATTTCTATTTCACGGGTGGGATAGATAAGTATGAAGTTGAACACAACGTTTATAACGTTTACCGCAAGACCTACTCGCATAGGAGTTTTAGTATCACCTGCCGCCCTTAAAACGGTGCCGAACACAGTTGTTGCTGCACGGAACAGCATTGGCGTATAAAGGATAAAGAAGTACTGTGCCGCAAGGGATTGGACTTCTCCTTCGACCTGCATCCAAACGGGCACAAGATTGCTTAAAGAAAGGGTAACTATCGTAAAGAAAATTCCGACTAAAAGCGTTACAAACACCGCTTGCGCCGATGCTTTTTTTGCTTTTTCCTTTTCATCTGCACCAATAGCCTTGGCAATATAGGAAAGAAATCCTACCCCCAATGCAGATACGCTTGAATTTACAAGCCAGTTTACGGTAGTTGTTGCACCTACTGCCGCCGTTGCAACAGTACCCAGTGCTCCAACCATTATAAGGTCAATATACTGAACTGCCGTTTGCATAAGTTGCTCAAGCATAGTAGGCCAAGCAAGACTGATTATGGTTTTAAAAAGTCCTTTGTTCTTCATAAATCAAGAAGCTCCGAAATACTATTTATTTTTTTATCGTGTTCTAATTTCCCAAAGCCATAAGTACAGTAAATAAAATCCGTACCTGCTTCAACAGTCGCAATTTTATCAATAAGAGTATCGCCTATATAGCAGGGATCTTTAAGATCGTTTCTTTCAACGATGAGTTTTATGTTTCCACCTTTTACAAGCCCCGTTCTTGCGCAATACTCATAATCTTCAATTAAATCAGTTGTGTTGCTTTGGGTCATAAATGCTTCAACAAAACCGTGTCCGCAGTTGGAAACAATGAACAGGCGATGCTTTTCCTTTAACTTTTTAAGGGTATCAAAAGTGTCGGAATATATTTCCGCACCTACGGTAACGATATCTTCAGTGATCAGTTTTAAAAACTCATCACAAAGTGCTTTTGCTTTTTCAGGTTCAAACTCGTTAAAATAAAATTCTTCCGTCTGTTTGGTGGTATAGCCCATAGTGATTTTAGTTTGTTCATAGGAAAAATCCCTTATTTCGGGATGGAGTTTTTTCATTTTAACTATAGCGTTATGAACGTTTTTCGCGCTTGACCACAAAGTACCGTCAAGATCAAAGATTAAACCATCGTATTTCATTTTTTATTTCCTTATAACTTTCATATTTTACGAAATGTTATTATATCACCCTAAAAACTTTTTTGCAATAAAAAAAGTCGGCTAAAAAGCCGACTTTAATGAATTTTATTTCTCTTCGTTATCTTTCTTTTTCTTACCTTTTAATGCGATAAACACACCGCCAACAGCAACAACAACTGCAACAAAAACAATGCCTACACCGATCCATATACCGGTTCCGCCACCGTCACCTTCGCCACCGCCTTGATTGTTATTTTCGGGCGTGGGTGTTGTTTCTGGAACGGGTGTTTCTGTTGCCTCCTCAAGAGATTCAAAAACATCCATTCTGAAAGTAGGTGCAGGAAGATCAGAAGAATTACCTAAGTTTGCAACATATTTAAGATCGCCATTGCCTTCGGGATAATCAACAAAGGCAAGATGTTCTATGCCGTAAGAAATTTTTGATACCTGGCTTGTGATCTGTCCTGTTTTTACAAGAACTTCATCTTTGTTTACTATTTCAGCATCAAAAGCTCTTTCTACCGAGCCTGCGCTAATTTTGAATCCCGTAAGTTTTTCATGCTGACCTATTTTCTTTAAACCGTCGCCAACATTTTTGAATTTAACAACTACGCCCTCTTCTGTTTTGTAAGCATAAATAGGCATAGGTGAAGTTACATAGTTTTCATCTCCGATACCGTAAAGACGGCAAAGTGCAAGATCCGCAAGACGGTCGCCAACGGGTTTCTTATAGTTAGGGTGAGCAAAATCAGTATCGCCGTTAGCAGGGCGGAAACCCTGGTCCATAGATACTACCATACCCGAGTTTTTAATAACCTGAAGTCCGTCAAACTGAACGGCGCGCTGTATATTGATGCCGTCCCACTGATCGGTAACGTGGGAAGAAAGCTGAACGTAATAGAAGGGGAAATCCTGGTTCATCTTTTCTCTTAAATCTTCAACGTAAACGTTTACATATTCGTTATATTTGCCGTAATCTGATTTAGCAAGTCCCATTTCGCTTTCGCCCTGATAATAGATCATGCCCTTTATGCTAGTGTTGATAAAGGGGTGCATAAGTGTATTGTACATACCTGAAACGGGAATTTTATTTTCATAACGGAAATACTGCGCTTTTTCAGATGCTTCCTTACTCATGATCTGGCTTACAGGAGAGCCTGCTGAAGCAACGGAGATCATACCAACGGGAACGTCAGCCTCCTTGGCAATCTTATGTGCAAAGAAGAAGCCTATTGCGGAGAAAGATTTTGCAGTACTTCTTGTTTCCTTAACCCATTTTTTGCCTTTAATAACATCCTTTTGGGGAGTAAGCATATTATCGGGAACCTTTGTGCCGTCAGCCTTACCCTGATCAAAATAGCGGATCATATTTGGAACTTCTTCGATCCAGCCGTTTATATCTTTAGTGGAATATTCGTTTCCGCACTGACCAAGTTCCTTTTCAGCATTGGACTGACCTGCAACAAGATAAACGTCACCAACAAGAATTCCGGTAAAGGTTTTGGTATAATCGCCCATCGTAACGGTAAGATCGTTTTCATTCTTATCTTTTTCCATTTCGGGAAGCGTAACAAGCCATTCACCGTTCTCATCAACGGTACCTTCAACGGTGTTACCCTTAAAAGTTACGGTTATCTTTTCACCTTTTTTATCGCTCCAACCCCAAACGTTCACTTTGGCTTCGCGCTGAAAAACCATATTATCACCGATAGCACCTGAAACTTTAAAGGGCGCTTCTTCATCGGCAAAAACCGTTATGCTTACCGACGAGATCAGAAGCACCAAACATAAAACAATACTTAAAATCTTTTTCATTTTTCTTTTCCTCTCTTGAATTTTTTAGAAACAACTATTTTAAAAGTAATGGTCAATGCCACTATTACAACAGTTACTATTGAAGTTATTATAACCGTTTTTTTAATTTGCGGCGGATAAAGTTCTTTATCTTGCTTTGGTCTTGAATCTTCCGAAATAATTATATCTTCATCAGTTTCGGTATTTTCAGGAAGTTCAGAAACTTTTCCTTTTATCAAAACGAAGTCATCTATATAGATTGCTTTAATATCAGGTTTTATAGTTGAAAAACAAAGTTTCCAACTGTCCTTTTCTAAAATATCCTCTTTTTGAACAATAAACTGCGCCGTCATCTTTGTCCATTGCCCCGGCTGAACTTTTTTAGAGCCTATGCTAATAAAAAAGTTTGTTCCCTGAGCAATAATAAAAGAGTTTTCCCTGGTGCCACGCAAAACAAAGGAAAGACCTTGTTCTTTTTCACCGTCAAACTTAACGAACATTGATATTGAATAAGTTCCCTCTTCCTTAATAAAGGGAAAAATATCAATAGTAGGCGAACCCCACGTTTGGGAAGGCGTTGTCATTTTAAGACACGAGCCTCTGTAACCGTTTGCATCTATACTTAAAGTGCCTGCAGAAAACCCCATCCAGCCGCTTTCCGCAACTGAATTTACGTTTTCAAAGGTGCTTGTTCTTTCTTCAACGAGATTTTTTGCAGTATTTGACTGTGCGCTCGCTTTGTCATCTGCCGCACTTACGCCAAAACACGAGAAGCACAAAACCGCTATTATTAAAAGCGAAAAAAACTTTTTCAGCACTATAAAAACCTCCTGAAACTCTTTCAAGTTATTTTAACATAAAATATGTTGCCGTGTCAACGGAACAACGTATAAAATTTTATCTTTCAGAAAGACTATTCTATAGAATGGAACTGTTTTTATTGGGGATCTTATCCTTTACATTTTGGGAAAATTTAATACTTTTGCCTTTTATGGTCTTTTTATTTTCTTGTTTTGGCAAAAATGTTTATCTGTTGGCATCAACTTTTGTTGCAGGAATTTTTTCAGCATATTTTTTGCCTTTTGATATTCCGTACTTTTTAGGTACAGTACTGATTTTTATAGGACTGAGATTTTTAGGATTTCTCAAATTCAAAAAAACTCTTCATGACAAAAACGTTTTTATTGAAGCGATTTTTGCTTTTATTTCCGGCGCAATATTTTTCGCTTATCTTCCGGCAAAAGAAAACTTCTTTTTTGTTGCAGGGTTAAGTATACCCTTTTTTCTTATTGCCTGTGCCTTTTGCGGAGTCGGCATTTATTTTAAAAAATCAAAAAGTATTTGCGGAATCGTTACGATTTTTTACGGAACTCTGTTCCCGGTTTTAAAAATTTTTGGTGTATTATGATAAAACGTTTCATTTTCTTTATGGTACTTCTTTTTATTGTTTTGTGCATTTCGGGTATTTTCATTTCTTACGGTTTGTGATATAATGATCTTAACTAATTTTCGGGAGATGCTTATGCTCGATTTTATTTTCTATATATTGCCAACCGTTCTTAACATTTTATTCTGCGCGTTATCGGTAAAATATATTACTGCATCTTTTTCGGAGCAAAAAGAAAAACTGTGGATGCGCATCGTCACACTTATTTCAGGTGTTATATTGATGAGTATCGCATTCCTTTTATTTGAAAAAGGATTTTTACGGCTGATTTTCCTTTTTGCATCATTGTTTTTGTTTACCTTTTCATATAAAGCAAAAACTTATTTACGGTTGCTTCTTACTGCCGTATCATATTCTATCATATCGGCGGCGGATTTTATTTCACTGGTAATAATCTGCGGAGTGTTTTCTCTTACTGCGGAAGATACTCTTAAAGAGCCTTTTTTCACTTTGGGAATAATCTTCTACTTTTCCATAGTGCTTGTTATTCTTTTAATAATAAAACACGTTCGCAAATATATTACCATGGGTAATTTTGACAAAAGAATTTTGCCCGTTTACATACTTCCCGTAACTTCGGTTTTTATTATTTTTATGGAGTATGCCGTTTTCTGTTCTTACGAAACTACTGCGCTTTTAAAACTTATGATGTTTATAGCATCATTTCTTCTTTTAATATCGAACTTTGCGGTATTTACCCTTGCCGACGGTCTTTTTAACCAGATCGCTTCCGAAAAGAAACTTCAAACGGCAAAGGATATGATAGATAAACAGTCAGAACAGTACCGTAAACTTTTAAATGCCGATACAGAAATAAGAAGATACCGTCATGACGTAAAAAATTTCCTTACGGGTGTTCTTTACAATCTTAACGAAAATAAGATCGATGACGTTAAATCTTCCGTTATTAATCAGATCGATTCCTTTAAAACCTTTGATAAGTACGCCGCATCAAAAAATGCCCTTGATGCCCTCTTATCACTTAAAGCCGAAGAAGCCTCCCATTCAGGTGTTAACCTGTTATGGGACATATATTCAGGCGATCACCCCTTTAACGAAATTGATCTGGCTGTAATTTTAGGAAATCTCATTGACAACGCAATGGAAGCGGATTTTGGTGAAAGCAAGAATAAAACCATTCACGTTTCAATTAATTATAAAGATACGTTAATGATAATTTCCGTAACTAATCCCGTAAAGCAGAATATTGATACTTCCCGTCTTTTTACAACCAAGAAAAATAAAAAAGAACACGGTCTTGGTCTGCTTTCGGTAAAGAGTCTTGCAAAAAAATATAACGGAAGTGCTACTTTCACTTGTGAAGATCTTACATTCAAAGCCGTTGTACTTCTTTATAAAAATGACGATGTTGATGGCTAAAATGCCAAAAAGATGCGATAAACACTATAAAAACCCCTATTTTTTTAAAAATAATGTTTGCAATTTTCTTTTTTATGTGTTATTATACACTTGTAATACTTCTTGGAAGAGTGGGCGAAATCCCACTCTTACTTTTTGAAAGTGAGATTTTTTATGGCAGATACAGCAATTATCGCAGGCAATGCCGCAAAAGAAATTATTGAGAATTTAGGCTTTGAAATGGCTGACGTTGAGTACGTTCGTGAAGACGGACAGATGTGCCTCAACTTTTATATCCGCAGCAAAAACGGTGTAAATATTGAAGATTGTGAAAACGTTTCCCGTGCCATCGACGAAGCCGTTGAAAACGCAGATCCAACAAAAGGCAAACCCTATTGTCTTTGCGTTTCCACCTGGGGTGACAGAGCCTTAAAAAACGATGCCGATTTTGACTTCTTTTCAGGTATCGAAGTTGAAGTAAAACTTAAAAAAGCACTTTCGGGCAAAAAGAAAAAGTATGTAGGTATCCTTAATTCATATACCGAAAATACCGTTACAGTAGACGATACCGAATTTGAAAAAGAAAACATCGAAATAATTAGACCGTATATCGGTTTTTAAAATCAAAAAACATTGCCTTACGGCAGAAGGAGATATTATGAATTCCGAACTTATTACCGCAATTAAAATGCTTGAGGAAGAAAAAGGCATTGATGCTGAAATGCTTTTTGAATCCGTTGAACTCGCAATGGTTTCCGCTTACAAAAAAACACGCGATTACTGTGATGCCGCAACCGTTGTTGCCCGTATGGACAGAGAAACAGGTGATATCAGATGTTATCTTGTAAAAACCGTTGTTGACGAAGTTTACGATAACCTTCTTGAAATTTCACTTGAAGATGCAAAGAAGATCGACCCCAATGCTGAAATCGACGGCACAGTTGAAGTTGACGATACACCTGAAAAATACAGCAAGATCAGTGCAGGCACTGCACGTCAGGTAATTACACAGCGTCTTCGTGAGGCTGAAAAGGGTAAGATGTACTCAGAATATGCCGATAAAGAAGGCGAACTTATGACTGCCGTTATCCAGAGAATTGAAAACGGCTACGTTTACGTTGAACTTGGCTCACTTGAAGGCGTTATTCCTCCTAAGGAGCAGATTGCAGGCGAACAGTATATTCCCGGCAACCGTATTAAAGTTTACGTTTCAGAAGTTAAAAAGGTTCAGTACGGCACAACCGTAACAGTTTCCCGTACACATCCCCAACTTATCAAGCGTCTTTTTGAACTTGAAGTTCCCGAGATCGCTAACGGCACAGTTATTATAAAGGCTATTTCCCGTGATGCAGGCTCAAGAACAAAGATCGCCGTATATTCAGAAGATAACAACATTGATCCTTTAGGCTCATGCGTAGGTCCTAAGGGCAGCCGTGTTGCAAACATTGTAAACGAGATCAATGGCGAAAAGATCGATATTATTAAGTGGAGTGAAGATCCCGTAACATACATTGCCAACGCACTTAGCCCCTCAAAGGTGCTTCTTGTTCGTGTTGACGAACTTGAACCTAAAAAGAAGGCTACCGTTGTTGTTCCCGACGATCAACTTTCACTTGCCATCGGCAAGCGCGGTCAAAACGCTATGCTTTGTGCTCGTCTTACCGGCTGGAATATTGATATTAAGTCTGAAAGTCAGGCAAAAGAACTTTTAGATAATGAGGAAGATAATATTGAAGACTAAAAAAACACCTATGCGTATGTGCTTAGGCTGCAGAGAAATGAAGCCGAAACTTGAACTTATGCGTGTTGTCAGAACTCCTGACGGATCCATAGTTTTAGATAAAACGGGCAAAGTTTCGGGCCGTGGCGCATACGTTTGTAAAAATGAGGAATGTTTTAAAAAAAGCGTAAAATCAAAAGCGCTTTCAAGGGCGCTTGAGGTGCAGGTAGAAGATGATATTCTTCTTGCCCTGGAAAAGGAGATAAATGGTTAAGGTACAAGAAACACCAAGGCTTCTTTCCTATCTGGGGTTTGCAAAAAAAGCCGGCAAACTTGTTTCCGGTCAGGGAAATTGCGAAAACGCCATAAAAAGTCAAAAAGCGCTCTTGGTGCTTATTTCAGGAAACGCAAGTCCCAACACGCAAAAACATTTTTCCGATATGGCAACTTACAGAAATATTCCTATCTACGTTCTTGACGGTGACAACTTAGGTTCCGCCATCGGCAAGGAAGAACATAAAACGATTTGCATTACGGATCCCGGTTTTACCGGCGCTGTAATTAAAGAGATAAACCTGAATTTGGGGGTTATAAAATGAGTAAAGCTGCAGATATTAAACAAACAAGTGATCAGTTACTTGAAAAAATTCAGAAAGCAAAGTCAGCACTTTCTTCACAGAAGAAAGCGCTTAATGAACTTGATGCTTCTATCCGCAAGAAGGCTGAAGAAGAACGCCTTAAGAAAGAAAAAGAAGCACAGGAAGAGGCTCGCCGTGAATATGAAGCACAGCGCGCTAAAGAAGAGGCTGAGGAACTTTTAAGAGAGCAGGCTGAAGAAGCAAGAAAGGCCGAGGAAGCAAGAAAAGCCGAAGAAGCAAGAAAGACTGAAGAGGCTAAAAAGGCTGAAGAAGAAAAAAAGGCCGAAGAAGCAAAAAAGGCTGAAGAGGCTAAGAAATCAGAAGTTCCTACAAAAAAAACCGAAAGAACGCCCGAAGACAACGGGTTCAAACGTCCCAACCAGGGCTATCAAAACGCCCAGGGTGACAGACGTCGCGATAACAGAGATAATAAGGACTTCCGCGATAACAAGGATAGACCTTTCAATAAAAACAGAGATTTCGATAATAAGGACAGAAATGACAAGCAGGGCGACAGAAAACCTCAGCAGAAGCCTCGGATTCAAACGTCTGCCCCCGTTCTGCCCGTTTCTGAAAAAGAGCGCGTAAGCAATTACGATCCCAACAAGAAAAATTATCGCAAAAATCACGATAACGAGCAGCAGCCAAAGGCTACAAAGAAAGAAAACAACCGCCGTCAGCAGAACTTCAATGCTGATGATGAGGATTATTTCCGCGTACGCAAGCCTAAAAAGGAAAAGAAAGAGCCTAAGCGCGAGATTGCACCTATCGTTATCGAAAGCGCAGTTATGACTACTGAAAATATCGGCATCAAGGATCTTTCTGAAAAACTCGGAAAGCCTGCCGCAGACATTGTTAAAAAACTTTTCATGATGGGTATCATGGCAACCGTAAACCAGGAAATCGATTACGAAACTGCCTTCATGGTTGCATCAGAATATGGTATTGAACTTGAGCAAAAACTTACAAAGACTTTTGAAGATGCACTTAATGATACTGTTGAAGAAGATACAAACGGCGAAGGTTATGTAACACGTCCCCCCGTTGTTACTATCATGGGTCACGTTGACCACGGTAAAACCTCACTTCTTGACGCTATCCGCCACGCAAACGTAACTGCAGGCGTAGCAGGCGGAATTACACAGCATATCGGTGCATACCAGGTTGAAGCACAAGGCAAAAAGATCACCTTTATCGATACACCCGGTCACGAAGCATTTACTTCAATGCGTGCCCGTGGTGCACAGTCAACGGACATTGCAATTCTCGTAGTTGCTGCTGATGACGGTGTTATGCCCCAGACTATTGAATCAATTAACCACGCAAAGGCAGCAGAAGTTCCTATTATCGTTGCAATCAACAAAATGGATAAACCTACTGCTGATCCCGAAAGAGTAAAAACAGAACTTACACAGCACGGTATCGTTCCCGAAGATTGGGGCGGTGATACAATGATCGTTCCCGTATCAGCCTACACCAAAGCAGGTATCGACGACCTTTTAGATAACATTCTTCTTCTTGCAGAAGTTGAAGACTATAAGGCAAATCCCGATGTTATGGCAAAGGGTATCATCATTGAAGCACGTCTTGACAAGGGCAGAGGTCCCGTTGCCAGCGTTCTTGTTCAGAACGGTACACTTCATGTAGGTGATACTGTTGTTGCAGGTACGGTGTTTGGCCGTGTTCGTGCAATGATGAACGATAAGGGTGAAAAACTTACCGTTGCACCTCCTTCAACACCCGTTGAAGTTTTGGGTCTTAACGAAGTTCCCGAAACGGGCGACCTTCTTTATGCAACAGAAGACGATAAACTTTCACGTCAGGTTGCTGAAGAACGTAGAGATAAGATCAAAGTTGCTCAGGCAAAAGCCAAGGCAAAGGCTTCCCTTGACGATCTGTTTGCACAGATCCAGGAAGGCGAAATGAAACAACTTAACCTTATTATCAAGGCTGACGTTCAAGGCTCAGTTGAAGCCGTTAAGCAGGCACTTGAAAAACTTTCCAATGAGGAAGTTAAGGTTACCGCTATTCACGGCGCAGTTGGTGCTATTACGTCATCTGACGTTATCCTTGCTCAGGCATCAAACGCTATTATCATCGGATTTAACGTTCGTCCCGATTCCACTGCAAGAACAATGGCCGAGCAGGAAAAGATCGATATGCGTATGTACAGAATCATCTATGACGCTATTGAAGACGTTGAAAAAGCAATGAAAGGTATGCTTGCTCCCGAATATAAGGAAGTTCTCCTTGGTCATGCCGAAGTTCGGCAGACCTTCAAGGTTCCCGGTCACGGCACAGTTGCAGGCTCATACGTTATTGATGGTAAGATCACACGTTCTTCAAAATTGCGTCTTCTTCGTGACAACATCGTTATTCATGAAGGCGAAGTTGAATCATTGCGCCGCTTCAAGGACGATGTTAGAGAAGTTGCAACCGGCTACGAGTGCGGTATCGGCATCGTAGGCTACAATGACATTAAGGAAAACGACGTTATCGAAGCATTCATTATGGAAGAAATCCAAAGATAGGAGAATTAAATGCAGTATAAACGTTCCGACAGGCTTGGGCTTGAAATTCAACGAGCCCTTGCCGATATTATAAGAAACGATCTTCACGATCCCAGAATCGGCACACTTGCAAGCATTGTTAAGGTTGAACTTTCAAATGACCTTTCATATTGCAAAGTATTTGTTACCGTTTACGGCTCAGATGAAGAAAAAGAAAACACTTTTATAGGATTAGAGAAAGCAAAAGGCTTTATAAAGCGTCAACTTTCAGGCATGGTAAAAATGCGCAAAATGCCCGAACTGACTTTTGTGCCTGACGATTCCATTGCCTACAGTATCCACATAAGTGAGATTCTGAACAAGATCAACAAAGAGGAAGAAAAATGAAGCAACTTGCTGAATTTATTAAAAACGGCAAAAACTTTGCCGTAATTTCACACGTTTCACCTGACGGCGACACTATGGGAAGTGCCGCCGCGCTTCTTTATGCCCTGAAAAAAATGGGCAAAAAGGGACAATGGTTCTGTGAAGGCAACATCCCCAACGACTACTTAAAAATCCCCGAGATAAAAAGTCTTGTTGAATATGATAAAATAAAAAAGTTTGATAGCGTAATTGCCGTTGATATTTCAAGCGAAGACAGAATGGGCTCATGTATCGAACTATTCAAACGGGTCGAAAGAAAAGCACAGATCGATCACCACATAACAAACACCATGTTTGCCCAGGTAAATGTAGTTAAAGATCGCAATGCCTGCGCTTTTTTGATGCTTGAACTGTTCCGCGAACTTAATATTGAACTTGATCGTAACATGGCTCGTGCTTTGTTTGTTTCCGTTTGCACCGATACTGGCAGACTTTCCCATGCAGGTGTTACTGCCCAAGACGTTATGGATACGGCAGAATTATATAAACTTGATATTGCGCACAACGAAATTATCGCAACCTTATTCCAAACTTCATCGTTAAAAAAGGTTAAACTTAAAGGCAGAGCAAGTGAACACCTGATTTACGATAACGGCATCACCTACACTTATCTTGATACTACCGACTACCTTGATTTTTCGGCAGAAAGTTCAGATTCGGAAGGCGTTATCGAAATGGCGAGAAGCGTTGAAGGCACAAAGATCGCTTTTTTCATAAGAGAGATTCCCGATGGGTACAAGGTTTCAATGCGTTGCACCCCCGAATATGACGTTTCTTTAATTTGCGCAAAATTCGGCGGCGGCGGACACAAACCGGCGGCAGGTTGCACTATTCTCGACACAAGAGAAAACGTTATAAACAAACTTCTTGAAGCGATAAAAGAGGTGCTTTAATGGAGGGTGTTATTAACGTTTACAAGGATGCCGACTGGACCAGCGGTGACGTTGTAAACAAATTAAAGGGCGTACTTCATGAAAGAAGAATCGGTCACGGTGGTACTCTTGATCCCGACGCAACGGGTGTTTTGCCTATCTGTGTCGGCAGAGCAACCAGACTCTTTGACTACATAACCGCTTTTCATAAAACTTATGTTGCACGCGTTAAATTCGGTATCGTTACGGACACGCAGGATGCAACGGGCAACGTTATTGAGGAGAAAGAAGTAAACATTTCTTTTGATGACATAAAAAGCGCACTCCCCCATTTTATAGGCACGATAAAACAGATTCCGCCTATGTACTCGGCTTTACATATAAACGGTGAAAGACTTTATGATATTGCCCGTCGCGGTGAAAAGGTAGATCTTGAAGCCCGTGAAATCGAAATAGAAAACATTGAAATTATTTCCGATTTTGAAAATAACGAGATCTCGCTTCGCGTTACTTGCGGCAAGGGTACTTATATCCGTACACTCTGCCACGATTTAGGCGAAAAATTAGGGTGCGGCGCCCATATGAAAACGCTTTTAAGGGAAAGTGCGGCAGGGTTAAAACTTGAAAACGCTTATAAAATTTCTGAAATTGAAGAAATGATGAAAAAGGAAGATCTATCATTTCTGACCCCCACCGATGAAGCGATTTCATTTATGCCACGCATAAACATTCACAAAAATGCTTTAAAAAAACTTGAAAACGGCAATCCTATTCCCAAATCTTTTGCCGATAAAATTTCAGAAGAATTTGTTCGCATTTATTGTGATAATATATTTTTCGGCATCGGTAAGTTAAAAGACGATTTTTATTATTTGAAGTGTATGCTTGGAGGCAACAGATGAGCGTACTTATCTTAGGTACTTTTGACGGCGTTCACATTGCACACCGTCAACTTATTAAAGAAGCAAAAAAAACAGGCAAAAAAATTATTGCCTGCACCTTTTCTTCACCTTTTTCCGAGCAAAAACAATTAACTACTCCTTTAGAAAAAGAAATTCTTTTAAAAGAGTACGGTGTTGATCAAGTGTTTATGGAAGAATTTTCAAAAATACGCGATCTTTCTGCCGAAGAATATATCAAAAATTTATGTCAAATGTTCCGTCCCGAAAAAATCGTTACGGGATTTAACCATTCCTTTGGCAAAAATGCTCAAGGCAATCCTATGGTTCTTTCGCTTTTAGGCAAAAAATACAATTTTATTCCCATAACAGTTCCACCGGTAAAAGAAAACGATATTATCGTTTCAAGCACCCATATCCGAAGTTTATTGCTTTCAGGTGAAACGGAAAAAGCAACAAAGTTGTTAGATCGATATTATTCAGTATCAGGAAACACAGTTCATGGCAGGCATATCGGTAACACAATAGATTTTCCTACAATAAACACAGAAATTCAAAAGAACAAACTTATTCCCCAATCGGGTGTGTATGCAACTTTTGTCCGTGTATTAGATAAAACCTACAAAGGCATGACTAACGTAGGCACAAACCCAACGGTAACTGACGAAAATACTGTTTCAGTCGAAACTCATATTTTAGGTTTTAATGAAGATATTTACGGAAAAGATGCACAGATCTTTTTTGTTAAAAAAATAAGGGATGACAAAAAATTCGATTCCCTTGCAGAACTTAAAAACCAACTTTCAGACGATGCACTTTTAATAAATGCATATCTTGACACAAAAAAAGCGAGATGAAAATCATCTCGCTTTTTTATTATTTTGCCTTTTTACGCATATCCGCTATTGCTATCAAAATGCTTGCGCCAACTACAAGGAGTGAGCCGATAACAACGTTTATTGTGGCAGGCTCACTAAAAGCAATTATGCCAACGATAAGTCCCGTTATAGGCTCAAGGGCGCTTAAAATGGAAGTTTTCTCACCACCGATAATAAATGCGCCTTGCTGGAAAAATACAACGGCAAGAGTTGTAACCAGGAATGCAAAAACTATGCACAGAATCCAACCATTTAATGATACGGGAAGTGATAGCGAATTTGTTAAAATACAGATTATAAAAGTAATAATACTGCTTATCAAAGCAATATAGAAACTTAACAAAAGTCCCGTTACTTTTTCGTTTTTATAGTTTGAAAGAATGGTAACGTATATTGCAAAAGTGATCGCCGAAGAAAGGGCAAAAGCACTGCCTTCAAAACTGAAAGCCTCATTGGGATTATAAAACAAGCAAATTCCAACAAAGCACAATATAACGCTTATAACCGTTGTCAAAGGCACTTTCTTTTTGAGAAAAATAATGCCGATCAACACTACAAGGGACGGATAAACAAAATGGAAAACTGTGGCAGTTCCCGTCGCCATATAATTATACGAACTAAAAAGCAATATTGGCGTTATGCAGCATCCGAAAAACGAAAGCAAACTGATCTTAGGCAACGTTTTCAATGGAATTTTCAGCGTTCTGTGCTTATAAAACGCTAAAACTGCAAGGCTGGGAAGCGCTAAAAAATTCCGCAAGAAAACAAGTGTAATGGCATTTACACCGTCAGCATAAATATATTTTGCCATAAGAGGCATAAGTCCGTAAATGACGGCACTTAAAATCGCAAATATATATCCTTTAACAATTTTGTTATTCATAGTTTTTCCTTTTATAATGAGATACGCACATTATATCATAAAAAAATCAAAAAGTAAATCAAAACGCAGAATAACAATAAAATTCAAATATTTCACCCTTTACTTTCAGAAAAAACAATGTTATAATATGAAAAAGTTTTATAACATACCAGAAAAGGAGCAAAGAAATGGAAACAATATCTGTTAATCAAATTGGAAATTGCATATCTAAGGCTTTGGAAAATAAAAATAAAAACGTTCTTTTTATAGATAGAACTTTACGGTACGAATCCATCCTTCAATGGTTTGATGAACACCCTGAGTATAAATGGCGCAGAACTGAGCCTCAAATGAATAACGAAGTAAAAAACGGTATTTTAGTTAAAAAAGAAGGAAGTTGTGTTATCGAAACAAAGGTTCTTAATCTGATGAATGATGAAAAAAGCATTTGGTTTCATCATGCTTTCAGCCAAAAGAGTGTTGAATTTTTTGATGAATTTTTAGATATCATTAAAAACCGATACTTTATTAACAATTTTGGAGATGGCAAAACCGCAAAACATTCCCTTGAAAAAATGGGGTTATTTGTGGCATTTACCACACCTCCCAGTGAAAATGATTGGTCTGATTTAGACGAAAAGTATTATGAATTATTTGATGTTATTTATTTAATAGCAGATTAACCTATAAAAAGCACAGTGAAATTCACTGTGCTTTTTTATTTACTCAAAAGTAACGTTTTCCAGTTTTGTTATTTATAATTTTAAAAGAACAACAGAAACCACTCCGATAATTAAACCTACTGCTTGAAGCAATTTTAACTTTTCCTTAAAAACCAGTATCCCTATCGCCCATACCGCTATAATATTTAATATGGAGATAACGGGAAACAATACAGAAGCATTCTCCGTTACCGATAAATACAGAACCACATAATTGGCAACACAATTTGCTATTCCCGAAACAATCCCCAAAAAACTGATTTTAAGTTTTTGTGTTTTGTGTTCCTTAAGTGAGTAAGTGACAAGCAAAACACTTAAAACACACAGCAAGGCCCAAAACATAAATTCATCTTGATATAGTGAAGGAAACTCTCTTTGATGCAATTTCTGGATAACGGAGCAAATACCATTTGTTATCAAGGTAGCCATCGCATATAAAAACCATTTAACAGAAAATCCCTTTTCCCTTTTTATGTTTATAAGCAGGATTGATGTCAACAAAAAAATTATTCCGACTAATTTCAGCCAATTAAATTCTTCTTCCCAAAATACAATGCCAAATAAAAACGGAATTATCAACGAAAAAGAAGCAATAATACTGGTTAATGACATTGGTCCTATAGAAAGGGCTTTAAATCCGGTATGCATAGATATGGAAAGAGAAATTCCGTAACACACACCGAAAAACATTGTGGAAGCATGTAAGGAAAACCCTTTTATCAATGCAAATGCAAGAAACATTACTGTTCCTATTGCCGCTTTATTTACGTTAAAGGGTAAAGAGGCGCCTCCGCTTTTTGCGTATTGCTTGCCTAAGGCAGATTGCCCTGCCGAGCACGTTACATTCAAAAGATAAAGAAAAAAGTTCATTTTATACTTCTATCTGCTCCTTTGCCCAACCGCATTCTTTGTAGGTATTGCCTTCAAAACTTACTCTGCGCAACAACGTAGCCGTTTCCTCGTGGATTCCGCTATACTCGCTCCACACAAAAGATCTTGCTCCGCACTTTTTTGCACAATCAAGAATGGAACTTATGCGGTCTTTCAAAGTATGCCAGGTTGTAAGCATTATGCCAAAAAGTTCGTTTTTGACTATCGTTTCAATGTGAGCACTGTAGTTACGTTCATTAAACCAAGGTGCACCGATAACATCTCTGTTACAATCTTTTAAAGAGATCAGCGACGGAACGGATGTTTCAATGCAATCATACTGCCAATCTACAAAAACAGTTGATTTTGCCGTAGAATTGCGGATATTTTCAACTTCGCCTTTTTCTCCTGAGCCGTAGCAATCCTTAAATTTACCTTTTTCAAGAAGCATATCCATCCACATTAAGGGGCGTCGTCCCTCTTTTTCCACTTCTTTTGTTAATCGCGAAAGGAAGTTGGGAAGTTCGTTTCTCAGTTTGTTATTCCGCGTAATATAATAGGCTTCATCGCAGCCGATATGAATATAGTTACCCTCACCAAAGACTTCGTAAAGTTCTTTTCTTACCTTTTTCAAAAGTGAGAAAACTTCTTCTGACGTAATGTTCCATGCCCACCCGTCAGGAGTAAAAAGCCGTTGAAAGCAAGGATTCTGATCAAGCACAACGTTTTTTCCATAGCAAAGGCGAGATGCTGTTGCATGACCCAACTGATTGAACATGGGCACAGGCTCAACACCAAGTTCCCTACATTCCTTTATAAGTCCTTTTATTTCTTCCTTTGTAAAAGCGTCAGGCCATGAAAGTTCTTTCAAGCAATCATATTTGAGTATCCCCCAAAATTCCATTACGATATGAGTGTATTGGCACAATGCCGAAAGACGGATAAGTTTTTTGATGAAATATAAATCATTTTCGGGGAAAATGCAAATATGCAACATGCGGTTAGAAATATTATAATTGCTTTCTTCCGTAACGGTTTGTATCTTTAAATTATCATCATCTTCTTCGATTTTCATAATTAAACTAAAAAATCCCCGCAGAAGTCCGCCATAATCTTTCCCGACAATGGCGATTCCGTTTTCATCCACTTTTAACGCATATTCTTTGTCTTTTTTAAGTTCAGGTAACGAAATATCCCCAATTAAAAAAGTGTTTTCTTTGCCTTTTTTTAAAAAAATCTGCCCCGTTGTAAAAGTAAAACTGTTCCACATTTTTTTGACGGATTCATTATTCATTCTTTCATCTGCAAAAGCAAGAGTTTTGTTATCAGATAATAAAAAATAACCCATTTATTTTCACCTCGAATTAATAATAACCCATATTAAATCAAAATCAAACCGCCTATTCAACAAAAAAGGTGGACTTTTCAACCGTTGACACCCCGATTTATTGTGCTATAATGATAAAGAGGTGGATAAAATGTTATTCGATGGTAATAATCCTATATTACAGATTACAGGTGTTGATCATATGCACTGGCATAGCGGATATTTTGACGTTCTGCCCCGTGACTATTCGGCACTGGCTTTCAGAATAAAAGGTACGGCAAAGATCAGCACTGAAACCAAGCAATATTACATAAACACAAACGATATTTTATATCTTCCGCAAAATATGAAATATACGGCAGAATATACTGATACAGAACTTATCGTTATTCATTTCGTTTCAGAAAAAAACGATAGCGAAATAGAAGTATATTCCTTTGAAAATACCGAAAAGATCTACAAACTTTTTTTAAGTGCCCTTTCATTTTGGAAAAATAAAGAGCACGGATTTTATTCCTATACCATTGCGCAACTTTACACGATTTTAGGCAACATAGCCGAAAAAAATGCAGAATCTGTTCTTCCGCAGCACTTTTTAAAATCTCTTTCCTTTATAAACTCCAACTATAAAAATAATGAACTTAACATTGATATGATCTGCCGTCAAGGAGGAATAAGCGCAACGATGCTCAGGCAGTTATTTAAAAAATACTATCAAAAAACACCCTTAGAATATATTTTAAGTTTACGTTTAGAATATGCACGTTCTTTAATATCAAACGGCGTTTCCGTAGAAAATGCCGCTTATGACAGCGGATTTAACGATTCAAAATATTTTGCAAGAGTAGTTAAAAAGCACTTTAGTTGCACGCCCAGAGAACTTAAATATTACGGAAAATAAAAAGCGAGGTAAAAATACCTCGCTCAGTCTGCTGACAAAATCAGCAGACTGCCAGAGTTCGAGAAACCCTTGCAAGCCAAGGCGCCGAACTTGCAAAAAAGGCAGGTTACACAGACGTAAATGACCGCATTTTGCAAGTGAAATGCAACGATGGAAACAAACCCCTGCAAAATTTTTGCAGGGGTTTGTGTTTGCAGGGGTTTGTCAGTGCTCTGAGCGCGGTGAAAATCACCGCGTCTTATTTTTATAATTCTACTATTCCATAACCGCGCTCATCAATAGATATCTTTGTGCCGTAAGGCTCGGACATTTCTCTTAAACGTTCAATTATGCCGTGCTTATCTGAAAATCTTGGGTTGCCGTTACGCCAAACGGGCTCATCAAACTGAAGTTCAATGGGCATAAGTTCAAGTTTTGAAAGCACTCCGTCTTCCATTTCAAAATAAGGAATAACCGCTTCAAGCATTCTACGATCGCGCATAAGACCTCTTGTATAATTTTTAGAACGGTCACAGAAAAGTTCACGCATAGTTGCATCGCTGGTCAAACCCTGACGGGCAAACATTTCTTCGGGTGCAAAAGGAATGCACTCGTTGTGAATGATGAAGTCGCCTAAAGAATAGAAGATAGGACGGTTTTTATAAATTTCAACAGGTCTTAAAAGATGCGGACCGTGACCGATAATGGCGTGAGCACCTGCATCAATACATTTGCGGGCAAATTCTGTAAGGAAATCTGCAGGCTGTTCCTTTTTCGTGCCTGAAATCTCGTGAGAATGGATGGTAACTAAAATATAATCCGATTGCATCTGCGCCTCATAAATCGCCTTTTCAACACGAGCCATATCTTCCTTGTGCGGATGTGTTATATACCGTGTACTTTCGCCTTGAACGAAGTTAAGATCCTTTAATACTGCAACACCGTCTTCAAGAGGCGGAAAATATCCTTCTGCACGCTCAATATCCATCTGTGCATTTATTTTGCTTAATGCGCTTATTTCACGAATGACCTTTAACTGTTCTTCCGTTACTTCCAAATGATCTTCAATGCGAAGTCCGTTTACACCGGGACGGCCGCGGTATCTGCGCGATTGTTTACCTGCCATTGAAGAATAACTTCCGTTTAAGGGAGTGCCCATTGTGGAAACAACGGCGATCAAGGCAACTCTGCCGTTAGGTGTTTCAAGATATTTGGGACTTGCCGCCTCATCAAGATTCTCGCCTACGCCTGCGTTTACAAGACCTGCCTCGTCAACGTACTTTTTTGTTGCCATAAGTCCGCCGCGGTCAAAATCCATTGAATGATTGTTGGCAAAACTTATCATATTAAAGCCATATTCCTTAACGTCTGAAAGAGTTTCGGGATCAGCGCGTAAATGGCTTCCCCCTGAAAACTGATTTGCATAAAATTCTCCGCGATGAAGAGTGGTTTCAAGGTTTACGTATCTAACGTCAGCCTTTTTAAGGTGCGCACTTACTTCCTTAAATCCAGTGCTGTCCTTATGTACTCTGCGCTGAGCAAGCATATCGCCTGCTACTGAAAAAGTCATTTTCATTTTTTATTCCTCCAATAAAAATGCAGTAAGAATTTTTGCTCTTAAGGGAACGGATTCGTTAAGAATATATTCTTTGTTTGTATGACAGAATTCACCGCATCCGCCCATACCGCAAATGGAAACAATGCCTGCCGCCTGAGTATAGCAGGAATCTGATCCGCCCCCTGATTCAACGGCAGTAAGACTTCCTAAATTGTATTTTTGGCAGGTTTTTAAAAGTCTGTCAAAAAGGGCATCGGTATCGGGATTCTTTTCCATGGGCGGACGCTTGCTGATTCTCTTTACAGTTGCCTTCGTTCCGCCGATAAAACTTGTTTCCGCGATTCTTCTTACCGTTGATTCTGCTTCTTCAAGTTGAGCGTGTTTAGGAACGCGCACATCAACGGTCAAAGTACATTTATCGGGAATTATATTTGGTAAAACTCCGCCCTCAATAATATTTGAACTATATGTAATTCCGCCCTGACGGCTTTCAGCAGTCAACGCCAATATCTTATGTGCCGCCTCAACAATAGCGTTTTTACATTCAAAATAATGAATTCCCGAATGTCCGCCGGTACCGTTTATTTCAATGCTGAACTTTAAAATGCCCTTTCTTGAAATAACGACTTCGTCATTTTCAGAGGTTTCGCAATTAATGGCATAAGGGAAACCTTTGCAGGTATCAACAAAATACTTTTGTTCTTTCTCGCCGCCTAAAATATTGGAAACTTCTTCATCGGAAGTTAAAATCAGGCGCAGATGCTTTTTATAGCCATGTTCCTTTAATGCTTTCATTGTAAGTAAAGCAATGGCAATTCCGCCTTTACAGTCTATTGCGCCGGGAGCAATTATTCTATCTTCAAGACGCTTTACGGGTTCTTCTCCGAAAAGACCTTTTTCGTGAACGGTATCGGTATGCGCCATAAAAACGCACCCTTTTTCAGCCCCTTCGTTTAAGTCAACAGAAAGAAAATCTCCACATTCCGTAAACTCTGTACGCGTAACGGAAAACCCTTCTTTTTCAGCAAAGGCCGAAATAAAAGTTATCATTTCATCAATATTTTCTTTATCTTTTGCCTTTCCTTCAAAAGAACATATATCACATAAAAAATCCAAATATTTTTCTTTATCTCTTACAATCGTTTCAAAGATTTTTTCTATATTCATAGTTTTCACTCCTTCTTTAGTATTATATATTTTTTTACTTTTTTTGTAAAGAGTCTATACTTTATAGAAACCGTCTTTAAGCCCTTTTTTTAGATTAAAAAAATCGCAGTAAAAATTACTGCGATTTTGTTTTATTCAAAGGTGAAATTCTCCCATGGGATATTTACTTCTTTTTTATCGGTAATAATTTCATCAATGTGCATTAAGAGGGGGAAATCTTTTATATCAACAAGTCCTTTTTCTGCCTTAACTTTTACTGCTTTTGCAACGCGTCCTGCAACTACAAGTGATTCTAACGTTACGCCTTTAAGTTCAGCCTTTGCTTCATCAATATTAAGACCTCTGCCCAATAAGATACCCACAAGCCTTGTTCTTCCGCCATAAACCGTAACGCAAAGATCGCCTGCGCCAAGAACAAGATTATCAAAATCTTCTGCGCCCTGAAGTTTTAAAAGTTTATACATTTCTCTAACTGACTGTCCGAAAACTGCCGCCTGAGAGTTAAAATGCAATTCGCTGTCAATGCCGAAGGCTTTTTGATTTAAACCAATAGTAAGGGCGATTCCCAAAGCATATCCGTTTTTAAGGGCAACTGCACTTTCAACACCAACTATATCCGTGGAAAGGCTGATATGATAATAGTCCGTTTTTATTGCATCCTTTATCATACGAAGAACGTTCATATCCTTTCCGCAGAAGGTTACCTCCGTCTGATCGTGAGCAACAAGCTCATAGCTGGTGCAAGGTCCGCCGATAGCGTTAAGGGGAATTTTCTTGTTTAAGGAATCAAGCTTTGCCTGCCACAAATCAAGATATGTAAGAAGTGTTCCGTCCTCTAAATTCATAAGTCCTTTTGTTACCGAAATAACAGGAACATTTTCTTCTACCTTGGGCAGGATCTCATCCTTAAACCAATCAACACCGAAACTGCTTACACCGCAGATTATAAAATCTGCACCTTTAATGGCCTCTGTTAATTCTTCAATCTGATAATATTTAACGCCATCAGGAAAATCCTTGTTGAATTTTAAGTGACGGTTTGTTTTTTTACATCCATCAATGATCTCGCGGACAAGGTGAGTTCCTACAAGGCGAACGTCGTTTCCGTTTTCTCTTAAGGGGAATGCAAGTGCTGAGCCCATCATGCCCGCACCGATAATAGCAACTGTTTTCATAATTTGACTTCCTTTCATAAATATGCTATTATTGTAGTAAATGATTATTTATGTGTCAATATATGTCCCAAAAGTTGATAAAAAATCAAACTCGAACATTTTTAAGAACAGAAAGGAACAAACATGATCAAGAAAGAACGTCAAGATAATATCCTGAATATTGTGAAAGAACGAAAATATTGCACCGTAAATTATTTATCAAAGTGCCTGTTTGTTGCACCCATAACTATTCGCCGCGATTTAAGTGAAATGGAAGCTTCCGGCGTAATAACAAGATGCTTTGGCGGTGCAACTATTCCCGAATACGAAAACCGCGAAGTGCCTTTTGAAATAAGAAACAAAAGCAATTATATTGTAAAAGAAAAGTTGGCAAAAAAG
>JAZULU010000113.1:0-13512 GCA_045603265.1 Clostridia bacterium | reverse complement strand
CCTGTTTCACCGATGAAGAGCTTTACGAGATCTGTGCCTACAATGTGGAGAAATACATAGCGGCACGCTATGGAAATCCCTCCTTCCTTGCCGTTGACGTAGCCACTCCCGACTCCAACGATTTCTGTTTCTGTGAAAACTGCTTTGATCTGTTTATTGTCAGCATTTAAAGTAACTTTAGTAACGTAAGGGAATTCAAAGAAATCGTCAGGTGTTGCGGCAATGCCGATGGGGGAGATGACTTCTTTAATAAGTGCAATTCTATCTTCTTCAAGAGTTTCGATTTCTTCGTTAATTAAAACTGCACCGCCGGAAAGTGCAACGGTTGTTGCCCAAGTTCGTGCTTCTTCCAAAGTAGGGGTAAAATTATCATCTTTTCTGCCTAACTTACTGCGAACAACCAATGCATCGGCATCGGCAAGGAAAACTTTGCCGTGGTAATAACTTCTTAAAAATACGTTCTGAATATTATATTGAACAATTTCCCAATAAGTGTAGGGACGGGGAGGTGTTGACCATACCCAAGTAATATCGGGGGAAGTGCGGATAGCATCGAAAATTCCGATAGATTCGGTAATTGGCGCACCGCAAGCCATCATAAAGCTATCGCCAACCGTTTTTCTTATAAGGCGCATTGCATTTTTATATGCTTTAACGCTTGGAACAGAATTATAAGTAACATTTGTAAGATTCTGCCCGTTTACTGCGCGGATAAGTGAACGAACAAGGAAGTCGATTTTAAAATAGTGGCAATGGTAATTTTCAACGGCATTTTTAAAGGAATCTTCAATATGCTTTAATGCCTTTTCGTTTTCAAGATCAATGGGGAAAACAGAGCCGTCGTTATCGGCGCAAAGTGCCTGATTACCGCCAAAAGCGCGGACAGTTTCACCGTTCTCGTAAAAAATATTATATTCGGGATGCTCTTTGTAAACACTACCCGTATTTGCAAAAACGGTTGGGGCAAACCATAAGCCTAAGCGCTGATTATTTTCCTTTAATTTTTCGGATATTTTTTCAACACCCGCAAGGAAAGTTTCTTTATTGCTTGTCCAATCACCGCAGAAAGTTCCGCCGTTTTGCCAGCCGTCATCGATCTGGATCATATCGGCTTTTTCAGAAATTTTCTTTGTATTTTCGGCTTGCTTTAAAACGTCGTCTTCCGTAACTGTGCCGTACATACAAGACCAACTTGACCAGCCTGCATCGGGCATTTGTGGAAGTTTGATATTAAACTTTTCCTTCAAAAAATCACAGTAAAGTGAGAAAAATTCACCGCCTGAGATTTCGTCGGAAACAACAAACTCTTCTAAGGGATAGGTGCCTCTTTTATAAGTAAGCCCGTCAAAATAATGGCGAAGAATCACCTTGTCCTTGGTTGAAATAAAACGGGTAAGATAATTTTCGGCACTTGTCATGGCGATAGAGAAGATTTTGGAATCTTCTTTTATCATTAAAATATCCCTTGAAACAAGTTCCTTATCAAACTTAATAACGTTTACAAAATCGTTTGTGCAAAAGCCGTTATTAAACACAAGGGCATTTTCTGAAAAATCAAGGGGAAAAACGATATCAAGAGTATCGATTTTCGTATCTTCATTGACCATCAGCACAAACTGCATTTTTTCACCGCAGGAAATTTTTCTTTCCGTTAAAAATAGATTGTGTGCTTCTTTGCCGTCTAAATAAATTTCAAAATTAATCATAACAGTTCTCCTTTAATAGGCTTCAACACGATAGATGGGCATGCCTAATTTTGTAAAACGGTCTTCATATTCGGTAACAATATTGCCCTCAAAATCGGAGTTGTGCAGATCAAGGCAAACGTTTTTGATTTTATATCCCGAAAGAGAATATTGTTCAAGTGAAAACTCAAAAAAGTGCATGTTGTCGGTTTTTTGATGAATCTCTCCGCCTTCTTTTAAGAACAGACGGTAACTTTCAAGGAATCGTTTATAGGTGAGTCTGCGATTGGCGTAGGTGTGCTTGGGAAAAGGGCAGGAAAAGTTAAGATATATTCTTGAAACTGAATTTTCCCTTAAAAAGCAGGGCAAAATTTCTGCGGCAGTGTTTATGAAATGAACGTTTTTTATGTTCATCTCTCGCGCAAGTTTGCAGGCTTCAACGATAACGTTTTTATTTACTTCAACTGCAATATACGCTTTATCGGGATTGCGCTTTGCAAGTTCGCAGATAAATGCGCCTTTTCCGCAACCAATCTCCAGTTCAACTTCGCTTTTACCAAAAATCTTTTCAAGATCAAGATAACGCTTTTCCTTTAAACTTTCCGTAATGCTGGGATAACTTTTTTCAAGTATTGAAAGAATATCGGGATACATTAAAAGCATAGTGTCCAGATTTCTTTTTTTCTTCATTCTCATAAAAATATTTCCTTAATATTATTTTTTAACAGTGAAAAACATCATGCTGTGACCATGTATAACGGGAAAACTTGTTTTTAAAAGTTCGTAATTACCTGATTCAAAACCATATTCATCTGTTTTTATTTCGTTGCCTTCTGTAAATCCGTCAATATTTATTAAAACGTCTTCGCTTCTGCGGTTTACAACGGATAAGAATAAGAAGCCGCCGTGGTCTGTGCAAAGAACATCAAGAATGTTGTTATCCGTTTCACATTCAATAACTTTTCCGCCTTTGTGATTAGCAAAAAGCCTGAACATTTCGCCCGTTGCTTCCATTTTACATTCCGCGCCCTTTACAGAGATCATACCTTCGTTTACGGGCATAAAAAATGCGGCTCTGTCAATATGATATTTCATATTGCTCTTTGCAAGGAAGTGAAGTTGAATGGCATTGGAAAAGAATAATGCGGTGGTAGTTTTCTGACCCCATGAATAATTCCATTCATCAACGCATATGCGTACGTTTTCAAGACTTCCGTTAAAAAGTTCGTTGCGATAAAATTCAAGACCGAAATTTGTTCCGTCAAGGAAATTATCTTCAAGCATTTCTTTTGTTTGCTTGCCTTTGTTGCCCAACGTTTCGTCGGTAAGATCACCCGTATAATCGTGGAAAGATACATAATCGTAATCACATTTAAGATCATTTATAAAATCAATGGACCACTTTTGACATAAGGGGCGCCAATGTACGCCTATAACTACTTTTGCTTGATCGTCTTTTTCCTTTATTGCGCTGATGATCTCTTCTGTGCGCTCTGCCGCCAAGCGGGTATCATCGCGGAATTTTCCGCCAAAGTAAAATGCTTCGTTACCAACGTACCACAAATGAACGTTAAAGGCATCAAAACCAAGTGATTGACGGATAGCACCGTATTTTGTAGTAACGTCACCATTAAAATATTCAACTATATTTTTTGCATCTTCACCGTCAGAAAGAACAAGGCTTATGGTATATTCAGGCTCTGAATTAAGTTCTTTACAGAGCATCATAAATTCATTGATACCTATATCAAGAGTGTCCTGATTAAAAGTATCGCGGAAAAGAAATGCTGATTTACTTACACCGTCAGCAGGCTTTCTGAATTCGGGGGCTTTAAGGCTTTCTTTCCAATCAAAATGATCTGCCGCACAACCGCCGGGGAATCGGATGGATGTTGACGATATTTTCTTTAATTTTTCTATAACGTCAGGACGCATGCCGTAAAAATTGTTTACCGGTATAAGCGAAGCCTGAAATACTTTAATATTATCACTTGCCTCTATAAAAAACGAACCCTTTGAAATATCTTCGCCCTTAAAAGTGAAAGATAAAGCACAATACTGCTTTTCGTCGGCATTTACCAAAAAAGTCTTTTTAATGTTTTCTACACCAAAGGTAATGTTTGCACTTTTAGAAAGAGCCTTTACCCATACCTTTGCTTCATACTCTTCACCGCTTTTAAGCTGAATGACTTCTGAAGTTTGGCGCATGCTTCCGCCTTTTTTAAGAATTATGTAATTGCTTGAACAAAGGCTATCCTCAATGCGGTCGGTTATTCTTTCAAAGTTTTCCGCTTCCCAACCATCCACAGACGTTTCGCCCATATAGAGCTTGCGGTTGTTAAGCATTTGTGCGCTAAGTCCGCCGAAAAAGCCCGTTCTTGTTATTTCTAAATTAACACCCAGTATTTTTTTCTGAAAAGGGGAAATGATTTTTTTTCTGTGAGGTATTATTGAAATTTCTTTTTTGTTCATCGTATAAGATCTCCGTAAAAATATCTGTAGTATTATAGCATATAAAAATTTGTTATTCAAGATAATTTGCATTTTTTTTAAAGAAAAAAATTTTACAAAATTCCAAAAAATATTGCTTTATGTAGTTTACAAATCCGAAATAATTTAGTACAATATAATGGAATATATGTTTTTTACTTCAGGAGGATCTTTTATGGCTGATTATTTGGAAAATCTTACTTCATTACCTTTTGCACCTTTAGGCGTTATCGCAATGCCCGGCTGTGAGGAAATCGGCAAGAAAATCGATTTTTATCTTACAAAGTGGCGTAAAGAAAGAGAAAGCGAATTTAAGGGCGATGCAAGTTTCGTTGCTTATGAGCGCGATACTTACATGATCGATGTTACTTGCCCCAGATTCGGCAGCGGTGAAGCCAAAGGCGTTATCCACCAGTCAGTTCGCGGACTTGATATTTATATTATTTGCGACGTGTTCAATCATCTTCTTACATATAAGATGTACGGTCGGCAAGTGCCTATGAGTCCTGACGATCATTATGCCGATCTTAAAAGAATTATTGCTGCTATCGGCGGCAAGGCAAGAAGAATCACAGTAATCATGCCTATGCTTTATGAAGGCCGTCAGCATAAGCGTTCAGGCAGAGAGTCCCTTGACTCAGCAACCTGCCTTCAGGAACTTGTTGGAATGGGCGTTGATAACATCATTACCTTTGATGCACACGATCCCAGAGTTCAGAACGCAATTCCCGTTCACGGCTTTGAAAACGTAATGCCTACATATCAGATGATAAAGACCCTTGTAAATGCAGTTCCCGATATTCAGATGGACAAGAATCATCTTATGATCATTTCACCTGACGAAGGCGCTATGGGCAGAGGTATTTACTTCTCCAGTGTTTTAGGTGTTGATCTTGGTATGTTCTATAAGCGTCGTGACTATTCTGTTGTTATCAATGGCAGAAATCCCATTGTTGCTCACGAGTACTTAGGTGCTGACGTTGCAGGTAAAGACCTTATTATCGTTGATGATATGATTTCTTCAGGCGATAGCGTTCTTGACCTTGCATATAAGTTAAAAGAACTTAATGCAAAAGATATTTACGTTTGTACGACCTTTGGTCTGTTCTGTGAAGGTCTTGAACATTTTGATGAGGCTTATGAAAAGGGACTTATCCGCAAAGTATTTACAACAAACGCTATCTGTACAACTCCCGAACTTAAGGAAAGAGAGTGGTATGCAAGCGTAGATCTTTCCAAATACATTTCATACATAATCGATACACTTAACCATGATGCTTCAATAAGTGAACTTCTTGATCCTTCAACAAAGATTAACAGCTTGCTTATCAAAAAAGGCAAAAGATAAATTGTGTTAAGCAGCACACCCTTTAATGCGCTACTTGAATTTTAAGTGAAGGAGGTTTGCCTATGGGTCGAAAAAAAGAAGATACAGGCGGTTCGGTAATTCTTACGGTTGTACTTGTGATTCTTATACTTGCCCTTATAGGCGCACTTCTTTTTACGTTGAATTCAGCAGGTGTCAGCCTGCCGGCGTTTGATCGTTCGGGAATGAGTTTTACTGAAGCATTGGAAGAATATAATTATCAGGCGGCATATACTATATATGTATCATCACCTGATAAGACCGAAAAAGTAATAGAATTGAACGGACACCTGAACGGTTATTTCGAAAAATGTATGTCGGAAGACTATTCAAGCGATTTGTGGACGCAGTATAGAGGCATAGAAATCTTTAACGAGGATATTCGCCAGAACGTACTTGATAAAATGGATCAACTTGTTGTGGGCTATTACAACAATGAATATTCTGAGGATGATGTAAAAACATATTTGTCACGGATTTCAAGATTTTCCTTTACCGATGAGAAATACAGTGAATGTGTAAAGCAAGTAAACAATAAAGATGCTTCAGACAAGGCATATTCTGACGGTGTTGAGTTTTTTAACAGCGGTCAGATCGAAAAAGCCGTTGAAGCCTTTAGAAAAGTATCTGAAAAGGATAGCCAAAGATATCCCCTTGCGCAGGATGCACTTTTAAGATGCAAAAACGAGTGGGGCGCGGCAAAACTTTCGGAAGCACAAAAAATGATAGATGCCTATAACAAGGAAGGCGCAAGGGCACTTTTAGAAGAGTTGATAGAACTTTTCGGTGAATATGAAGAAGCAGAACAAATGCTTCTTACCCTTGAACCTGAACTTGAAGGCTGAAAATAAGGAGAATATTTATGAGAAAATTTTTAAGTTTTATCCTTGCGCTTATGATGATCGTATCATGCTTTTCCATGATTACGGTTACCGCTGAAGACGGTGATATTACCGGTGAGATCAAAGGCGCTACACTTAATCTCGGCTCAACCTTTACACTTGATTATTATATAACTTCTTCAGTTGACGTAAGTGAACTTAAAATGAAGTTTACTTCATCAAGTGGCAGAGTAACTACCGTTAGTGGCGTATATGATTCAGCAATGAAAATGAATAAGTTCTCATATACTGAAATCAACCCCCAGTGTATGACTGATACCATTGATGCTGAATTGTACTATGGTGATATTAAACTTGCCGAAAAAACTGATTACAGCGTAAAAACTTATTGCGAAAATCAGATAAAGAAAACTGCATCAGATCTTAAATTTAGCGCAATACAGTTTAAGGCATTCAGAACACTTTTGGCAAATATGCTCATTTATGGCGGTGCTTCACAGCAATATAAAGGCTATAACGTTGATATGCTGGCAAACACCTCCAGTTGGATTGCAGTATATCAGGGAAATTTCGGTGTACCTGCTTACGTTAAGACAATAACCGGAAACAAAGATGCTTCCAACAAAGTTAAGTCAGTAGGCCTTCGTATGGCAAATGCCAACAAGATATATTTCAAACTTGTTCTTACTGATGATGTTACCGTTGCTTTAAACGGCGAAACGGTTTTAAAGAAAAACCTTAAGAAAAATGCTGACGGTACTTATATGCTTTATACCGAAGATGTTAAGGCAACTGAATTCGATAAGGTGTATACCGTTACCCTTACTAAGGGAGATAGTGTTATAAGCGAAGTTTCATATAACGTAAATGCTTATATCGCATCAAAATATCAGGAAGAAACCGTTACAGATATTGTAAAAGCACTCCACAACTACGGTGCTTCTGCCGAAGCATATCAAAAAGCAATGCTTTCAGCCGAAGGCGGTGATTTCGACCTTAACGAAGAAGACGATCTTACTACTGCATATAACTATATTCCCGCACTTCAAAGCAATCTTAACGAAGCACCTTTAGGCAGTTCTTTGCCTAAAAACTGGGGAGCAATGGGTTCTGTTACCGTTACTGTTGATGAAAACGGATATACGGGCAACGGCATTCACGTTAAATATCCCGAAAATAATACGTATAACTATTACACCGCACAGTTAAATCTTAAGCCATATATAACTGAGTTTGGCGCATATGAGATTTCCTTTAAGTATAAGGTAAAAGGCGCAACGGGAGATACTTCTGCATTCTCAGGTGCAGTGCGTACCGATTCACAGACCTCATTTACCGGAACAAAATCACCTTTCTATGCTGCTCTTAAGGGTGTAGGCGCAGTTGAAAATGACGTTTGGCATACCTATAGTGATTATTTCTACGTTAGAACTGATGACCTTGATAAGGGCGGAACATGGAAATTAAGCCTTCATATGATGGATACTGCTATAACCGATGTTTATATTGATGACGTTACTGTTACAAAGGCAGTATTTAAGGATGAGCCTCAGGCAGTAACAAGTGCTCAAACTTGGGTTAAAAACGAAGTTGTTCTCATTTCCGATACCTGGTATGAGGATGCTTTCTATGAAGTTGACGTTGATCTTATCTTAACAAACGGCACAACCACCTATACTATTCCTGCTTTCTGGGATGGCGATAATACCTGGCGTGCACGCTTTGTTTGTCCCACAGCAGGCACTTGGACATATACTTCAGTTTGTACCGATACAAACAATAAAGGTCTTCACAACGTAACAAATACCTTTGAATGTACCAATTATTCAGGCAACCTTGATATTTACAAGCACGGTTTTGTTAAAACTCTGCCCAATACAAAGTATTTTGTGTATAACGATGGAACTCCCTTCTTCTATTTAGGCGATACCCATTGGAATCTTGGCGCAGAAACTACTGAGGTTACAAATACCGTTGCCGATAAGCGTGCAGAACAGGGCTTCACCGTTTGGCAGTCAGAGCCTTTAGGCGCAAGTTTCAACTTTGAAAACGGTGTTACAGCCGCAGATATTAAGGGCTTAAGAGCCTTTGATGAAAAGTTTGAGTATATTGCATCAAAGGGTCTTGTTCATGCTAACGCATCACACTTCTTCCCATCTGCAATTAACGGATTCATTTTAAACCATGGCGGATATTCCAACACGGTACTTGAAACTGTAGATCATAGAGTAGTACCCATAATAGAAGATGAAAGCGGCAACAAGGTAGCTGATACCGCCAATGCATATACACAAAGCGTTGCACTTTATGATCTTTCTGCTGAAGCAAAGCTTCAATTAGAAAAGATCTGCCGTTATTGGGTTGCAAGATACTCTGCATATCCCGTAATGTGGACGCTGGGTCAGGAAGTTGATAATGACTTCTATTGGGAAAAGCCGGGTTCTGCTTCTGATTCCACCTTTAACGGTCACGAAAAGTGGGGCTATGTAAACAATCCCTACAAATACGTTGCAGAATATATCAATAAGCACGATCCATATAAGAGTCCTCTTACGGGCCATCAGGAATATGCTTCCGCTTCCGCAACCACTCCTTTAGCAGGCGGTGTTCTTGCTTCAACCTCTGCTTTCCGTGATGTTACCGCTCATACTTGGTACGGCGTACAGTGGTCACCAAGCCTTACCGGTGGATCAAATGCTAAAATTGCAAAAGATTTCTGGAACAACGGTCAGGGTAAGCCCGTTGTAAACTATGAAGGCAGATATTGCTACTTATGGACAAAGCATTTCGGTGCCCGTGCACAAGGCTGGCTTTCATTCCTTAACGGTATGTTCGGTCACGGCTACGGCGCTCAGGATACTTGGTGCTACTTAAGCAGTTATAGTGAAAATGCTAATACTGATGACGGCGTTGATAAGATTACTGCCGCACAGAAGCAGGCTGCAACCTGGCAGGATGCGCTTGAATATGAAAGCTCATATCAGCTTGGCTATATGAAGAAGTTCTTTACTGAAACCGTTGTTGATTGGTATAATCTTATTCCTCGCTTTGATGATAACACCGATTATTTCCAGAAAGCAACCGGTGCATATGCAACACTTGCATCAAACTCAAATAACACCAAAATAGTTATTTATTTCTCTAACTTCTCAGATACAAGCCTTGTTGATACTACAACCGGCGGTAGAGTAAACTCCGCAAATTACGGCACTGCAACCGGTAGCGTTAAGAAGCTTTTAGCAAACACCACTTATAACTATATGTGGTTCAACCCCGTAACCGGTAAGGTTACAGGCAGTGGCACCTTTACCTCAAATGCCAGCGGAACGTGGACAGTTCCCGCAAAAGCTACATGTGATATGGTACTTTACATATATAAGTAAAGCAATCCTAATCCTCCAAAACTGTAGTTTTGGAGGATTTTCTTTTTCATAAAATTTACTATTGCAAATGTTAATAAAGTGTGTTAAAATATGATGTATTATATTAAAATAGGGGGACTATAATGAAAAGATTCTTAAGTTTTGTTCTTGTGTTAGTGCTTGTAATATCATGCTTTTCCATGATAACGGTTAGCGCAGAAGAGGTAACGGGCACTATTAAAGGCGCAACCCTTAATATAGGCTCAAGTCTTACTTTAGATTACTATGCTACATTTTCCGGTGACGGTGTACCTTCGATGCTTTTTACATCTTCAAGCGGAAGAAAAACTACTGTTGAGGGTGTATATGACGCTTCAATGAAAATGTATAAGTTTTCATATACTAAAATAAATCCTCAATGTATGAACGATAACATCAAGGCTGAACTTATATATAATGATGCAGTTCTTGCTACAAAGGAAGAATATAGCGTAAAATCATATTGCGATAGCATGATCACCAAAAAAGCATCTGAACTTAACTACACCGATCAGCAGTTAAGTACTTTCAGAACACTTCTTGCAGATACGCTTGTTTATGGTGGCGCTTCTCAGGAATATAAGGGATATAATACTGAAATGCTTGCAAATACAGGCGAATGGGTTAAGATTTTTGCAACTACATTCCAAAAACCCGTTGGCGTAAGAGAGATTGAAGGCAATAAGGATGCTTCAAACAAAGTAAAATCTGTAGGCATTAATATGGCGAACGTAAACAGAATTTACTTTAAACTCGTTATTACAGATAACGTTTCAGTTAAATTAAACGGTGAAACTGTAAATGTTAGCAAACTTAAAAAGGACGGCGATGTACGCGTTCTTTATACCAATGATATCAAAGCAACTGAGTTTGATGATGTTTATACTCTTACCATCGAAAAAGACTCAAACGTTATTTCAACAGTAAGATATAACGTGAACGCATATATTACCACAAAATACAATGCAGGTCAGGCAGATGGTATTGTAAAGGCACTCTATAATTACGGTGCATCTGCTGAAAAATATATTCAGGCAATGAAAGCACAAACAGAGGGCGGAGATTTTGATCTTGGCGAAGAAGATGAACTTGAAAGCATTGAGAACATTCTTCCCGAACACGCTTCAACCTTTGAGACCGCCGCTACCTTTCAAGATACGGGATGGACGTCCATAGGATCTATGGTTACTAAAGAACTTGTTGAAGATGATTTCGGCAAGTGTCTTCATTATGTTCGCACCCTTTCGGAAACGGCAGTTGACAAGTATTATTCACCGATGCTTGATATTTCAAAGTATATTAAGCACGGCGGAATCTATACGGTTACCTTTGATTATAAGGTTGAAGGTGCCATCGAGCAATCAAGAGCCTTTGACGGTGTTATCCGTACAAGCGGAGAAACTTCCTTTGCTCAATTATCGGGCACAAACTATCTTGTTGATCTTGGCGGATCAAAGAACGCTGTAAACGGTAAATGGGAAACATATACCGCAAACTTCGCCGTTGAAGACAGCGATCTTGAGAAAATCAACACAATGCCTTGGAATTTAGGTATGCACCAGTTCCAGGAGGATATGATCACCGATATTTATATTGATAATTTTGTGATCAAAGAGAATAAATTCAACTTTACCGCAGATGAAACCGAAATTAACTCTGCTGAAACCTGGGTATCAAACGAGCTTGTGCTTGTTTCTGATAAGAAATATGATGATCCCTTTAACGATGTTGATGTTGATCTTATCTTAACAAATGGTACTGTTACTTACACTATCCCCGGCTTCTGGGATGGCAACAACGTATGGCGTGTTCGCTTCATTTGCCCAACGGCAGGCACTTGGACTTATACCACCGTTTGCACCGATACTGAAAACGCAGGACTTCATAATAAGACTAACACCTTTACCTGCACAGAATATTCAGGAGATCTTGATATTTATAAGCACGGTTTTGTAAAAACACTTCCCAACACAAAGCACTTTGTATATAATGACGGAACGCCCTTCTTCTATTTAGGCGATACTCATTGGTCCTTAGGCGGTGAGACCTTGGATATGGTTAAGGAAATTTCAGCACACCGCGTTTCTCAGGGCTATAACGTATGGCAGAGTGAGCCTCTCGGTGCATCCTTCAGCTTCCATAACGGCATTAACTCTATGGATATTGTAGGCCTTAAGGACTTTGATGAAAAGTGCAAGGTTATTGCAGATGCAGGTATGGTGCACGCCAACGCACAGTTCTTCTTCCCCAGCGAAATGTCAAGGCTTATTGCTAATTTCGGTGGTTATGATAAAACGAAACCCTATGCCACAACTCTTGCAAGTGGCGGAACTACCTATGAATTCTATGATCTTTCAGATGAAGCGAAGGCATATTTGGAAAAGATCAGCCGTTATTGGGTTGCAAGATACTCTTCCTACCCCGTAATGTGGACTCTCGGTCAGGAGATCGATAATGACTATTACTGGTCAAGCACAAGCCATTCCGACTGGAGTTATGTAAACAATCCCTACCGCTACGTTGCTCAGTATATCTATAAATACGATCCCTATAAGAGTCCCTTGACAGGCCATCAGGAAGGTCACGGCTCAACGGTTGCATCTGATGATAATGAATTTTATTCAAGAGGCACAAAGGGTTCGGTTTTACGCGATCTTGAAGCACACACTTGGTACGCTAACCAGTGGAAGCCTCATTTTGCCAATATGAACGGTCAGGCAACTGCGGCGGCAGAGGATTATTGGTATAACGGTCAGGGTAAGCCCGTTGTAAACTATGAAGGTAAATATTGCTACCTCTGGACTAAGAACTTCGGTGCCCGTGCACAAGGCTGGTTCGCATACTTAAGCGGTATGTTCGGTCACGGCTACGGTGCTCAGGATACCTGGTGTTATCTAAGCGGATATAGTGAGTCTGAAAATACTTCTGACGGTGTTGATTTGGTAACTTCTGCTGAAAAGCAAGAAATGACCTGGCGCGATGCACTTGAATTTGAAAGTTCATATCAGCTTGGCTATATGAAAAACTTCTTTGAGGATACGGTGGGCGATTGGTGGAATCTTATTCCCAGATTTGATGATACTGCTTATCTTACCCGCGATTCAGGGGCATTAGCTTATATTGCTTCAAATGCAGATAGTTCAAAGATCGTAACTTATTACTATAACTTCTCTGATCCTACACTTGCAGAAACTCCCAACTCAACGGAGGCAACTGCTGTTGTTACGGGAACTTATAGCAATCTTCAGAAAAATACGACATATAAATATAAGTGGTTTAACCCAAGAACAGCCGAATATAGTAGCGAAATGACATTTACTTCATCTTCAACCGGCACTTGGAGCGCACCTGATAAAACAACGGGTGATATGGTTCTCTACATTTATAAGTAAATAATTAAAAAGGAAGTGCTTTTTAGGCACTTCCTTTCAGAGCACTGACAAACCCCTGCAAACATAATGCCCTGCAAAAAATTGCAGGGCATTATTTCCTGTGTTGCGCGAGCTATAATTGCTCAGTTACTTACGCTTGTGTAAGCGCCTTCGCAATTAAACACGCGCGCCTTGGCTGCAAGGGTTTCTCGAACTCTGACAGCCTGCTGACTTTGTCAGCAGACTAACGGAAGTGTCTTTAAAACACTTCCGTTTTTTTTATTTCTAACAAAATGAAGAAACAAACAAAAAAATAATGTTGTAATATTTAAAAATCTATGGTACAATAAACTTGGT
>JAZULU010000112.1:0-2251 GCA_045603265.1 Clostridia bacterium | reverse complement strand
TTTCATAAAAAAATCTCCTTATATACATATAACTACACTTTCATTATATCATAATACACAAAAAATTAAAAGAGAAATTTTTTTCACATCAAAACAAATCAAAAAACAATTTTTTTCGCATCTTTAAAACGACAAAACTTTATTCTTAAATAAAGTAAAATATTTTCGGTGAGAAAAATTGAAAGTATACATCGAACTTGTTTTTTTAGAAAATTTTACAATAGATTATTTTCTTTTGCTTCTAAGCGGAAAAATATCTTGCATAAAACCAAAGCACCCGGCAGTTGCAAGCGTTTTTGGTGCAGTTTACGCAGTAATAATGCCCCTTTACTCTTCAGGAAGTTTTATTGAAACTTTTTTTGTGCTTCTTTTTATGTGCATAATTTGCTTCGGAATAAAAAAGCCAAGATTTCTTTTATATACTTTTGTTGCCGCCACCGCCAGTGCAAGTGCGCTATTTGGAACAATAAATTTATTTTTCGGAAAATTTCAAAACGGCATTTTTTATGAAGACGATATTTTCTTTGTACTTGCATTATGCTCAAGTCTTTTATCTGTTGGACTATACAGATTGCTTATACCATTTACGCGAATAAAAAAGTTAGAACAAAATATTGCCGTATTAAGTTTATGCGGAAAAGAGATTTCAGCATTTGTGGATAGCGGAAACTCACTTTATTATAAAAAATTTCCCGTAATACTTATAAACAAATCAATGCTTACAGATTATAAAATGCCGGTAAAGCCTTTAATAATTCCCTATTCTTCCGTTGGTGCTTACGGCGCACTTTTAGGCTTCAAGCCTGAAAAAGTTTCTCTTACATACATGGACAAAACAATAGAATTAAATTGTGTTGTTGCTTTGTGCGACCATAAATTTCAGAAAAATTTTGATGCTCTTTTGCATCCGGATCTTATCTTGGAGTGTGTTTAAATGCTTGAAAAATTACTTATAAAAATCAGGAAACTTTTCGTAAAAGATTACATATATTACGTTGGAGGCGCGCAAACGCTTCCTCCGCCTTTATCCAATGAAGAAGAAGACAAAGCCCTTGAAGGCTTAAAAAAAGGTGATAACAATGCACGCAGTCTTCTAATTGAGCATAACTTGCGCCTTGTTGTTTATATTGCAAAAAAGTTTGAAAATACGGGAATTTCCGTTGAAGACCTAACAAGCATCGGAGCAATAGGTCTTATTAAGGCTGTAAATACATATAATACAGATAAGCAGATTCGCCTTGCAACCTACGCTTCCCGTTGTATCGAAAATGAGATCTTAATGTATCTAAGGCGCACCAGTAAAATTAAAGGCGAAGTTTCTTTCGACGAGCCTTTAAAAGTGGATTGGGACGGCAATGCCCTATTGCTTTCTGATATTTTAGGCACCGATGCGGATATAGTATATCGGGACATGGACGAAAAAGACGATATAAAGATCTTACGCAAACTGATCGATGAACTTAACCCCCGTGAAAAGGAAATAATCAAACTTCGCTACGGTGTTGACAACAAAAAAGAACTTACTCAAAAAGAGGTTGCCGAAAAATTAAACATAAGCCAATCATACATTTCACGCTTAGAAAAGAAGATAATAAAGAAATTAAAAAAAGAAATGTCAAAAGTTATATAAAAAACAGTTGACAAAACTTTTTTGTTATAATATAATAACCACGCTTTGAAAGAAGCATTGGCGAAAATATGTGGGAGCATAGCTCAGCTGGGAGAGCATCTGCCTTACAAGCAGAGGGTCATAGGTTCGAGCCCTATTGTTCCCACCACATATTGGCCCGGTAGCTCAGTTGGTTAGAGCGCTAGCCTGTCACGCTAGAGGTCGTGGGTTCGAGCCCCATTCGGGTCGCCAATATTTGCGGTAGTAACTCAGCTGGTAGAGTGCCACCTTGCCAAGGTGGATGTCGCGAGTTCGAATCTCGTCTATCGCTCCATACGGCGCTATAGCCAAGCGGTAAGGCATGGGCCTGCAAAGCCTCCACCCCCGGTTCGATTCCGGGTGGCGCCTCCAAAAAAACACACACTCTTTTGAGTGTGTTTTTTTTTATCCATTGCGAAAGCAATGCCATATCATCACGACGCAGTCGTGTATATCATTGCCGCACGAGTGCGGCGCATCTCATCACACCGTAGGTGTGTATCAGAAAACTTTCGCAATGATGATATACAAAACTTCGTTTTGATGATATGCAATTCCTAACGGAATTGATGATATACAACGGCTATGCCGTTGATTTATTTT
>JAZULU010000111.1:0-1553 GCA_045603265.1 Clostridia bacterium | reverse complement strand
CGAACTCGCCTCAAATGGCGTATCAGCGGCGCTTTTATGGTTTGTCGTCTTTGTAAGGCGACCTGCCTTACTGCATCCTCCGCACCTAAAATCATCCACCGATGCGCACATTTTAGGTCGGAGAATTTTAAAGTAATAAATTTTTGATGGCTACAAGGCAAAAACGTAGGCAATACAGGAAGTATTGCCGAGGCTTTTAACGAAGTAGACGCGGAAATTTATACATTAAAATCGGGTTCGTATGTGTGTGTTATGGTATCATAAAGGAGTGAGCATATATGGATTTTTCAGCACTTAAAAACTATCTTGATAATATTGATAAAAATATGGTGCCTTCGTACAAGTGTATTGTAAAAATGGGCAATGAAACCGTATTTGAATATTTTAATGCCCGTGAGGATATTGTTGAAAGGGAAAAGGATAAAAAATACTATTATCTTTTTTCGGCTTCAAAGGTAATAACCTGCACTGCGGCAATGAGGCTTGTTGAAGAAGGTAAATTGTCTTTAGACGATCCGGTCCATAAATACATTCCTGAATTTAAGGATCTTTATATTGGCGGAAGTTTTCAGGAATGTCATAAAGTAATCAATAAAGAAACTATGCCTAAGGCAAAAAACACTCTTTTAATAAAGCATCTTTTTACTATGGGCGGCGGATTCACTTATGATTTAGGTCATCCTGAAATTTTAAAGGTTATTGATGAAAAGGGGGAACAAACCTCAACCCTTGATATTGTAAGGGCTATTGCTAAAATGCCCCTTTTGTTTGAGCCGGGTACAGATTATAACTATTCCCTTTGCCACGATATTTTAGGCGGAGTAATTGAAGTTGTAAGCGGTAAAAAGTTCTCAGAATATCTTAACGAGATCATTTTTGAGCCGTTAAATATGAAAGATACCTTCTTTAATCCCTCTGATGAGGTTTTGAAGCAAATGTATCAGCAGTTCAGGGTTAACCCCGGATATATGATTGCTCAACCCCAGGAGCCTTGGTGCGGTTATGCTTTGGCAGGCGAATATGAAAGCGGCGGCGCAGGTCTTGTTTCCACTATAGAAGATTATGCAGAATTTGCTTCCTGCCTTGCAAACGGCACGTCAAAAAATGGGTATAGAATTTTAAAGAGAGAAACTATTGATCTTATGCGCGCGCCTCATTTGTGCGAGAAGGCTCAGAAAACTTATTCAACTAATCCGACAAAAGCAGGCTATTCCTATGGTTTAGGTGTAAGAACTCATGTCGATGCTGAGAAAAGCCATAGTCTTTCACCGCTTGGCGAATATGGTTGGGACGGTGCAGCGGCGGCATTTGTTGTCATCGACCCTGAAACAAAACTTTCTTTAACTTACACACAACACGTTTTAAATTGCGGATACGCTTATAGCCATATTCATCCCACAATAAGAAATCTTGCGTATGAAGGAATGAAGTAAAAAGATAAACCCGACAGATTTTTCTGTCGGGTTTAATTTTATATTTCGCCAAGGATTTCGGCAAGGCGCATAAGGTGGGTGGGAGAACCGGTAAGGCAATTTACCCAGAAATTTTCAACG